>CAZFXH010000135.1:0-10048 GCA_964522905.1 uncultured Anaerolineaceae bacterium | reverse complement strand
GCCCACGCGGCGACGACCAGCTGGCCGTCCTCGACGACCCGGATGGTCACATAGTCGACTCGCAACGCGCGACGTGTCTCGTCCACGACCGTCCGGAACAGCTCGGCGCGATCGTGCGTCGCGGCCAGCCGTTCGGCGATGTTGAGGATCGTGTCGAGGCGCTCGGCGAGCTCCGCCTCATGGCGGTCGCTGCCACCGGCCGAACCGGCGCCGTGCGCGGCAGAGCCGCCGAGGAGGCGGCGGTACAGCGACGGCCGGGTCGGCAGGGCATCCGGATCTGGTCCCGGCTCGCGTGACGGGTCGAGCGGGAGCGGGCGCGCGGTCATGACGACCGAATCGTGCCACCCGTGACCGCGCGTGCCACGGGACCATCGGTACTTGCGTGGGGGGACGAACGTACCACGGCCGCCCGGCGGGCCACGGTCACCACGGAGCCCGATTTCGTCCTTTGCACGGTGGCGAAGTACCATGCCCCCCGGGGACGTGCGAACACGCCAGGCGGGAGGTTGGATGGGGTCGCAGTTGCACGGATCGGACGGTTCGTCCGCCTTCGGGGCGGGGCGGGGGCTCCACCGGACCGGCTGGCTGCTCTTCGTGCTTGATATCGTCGCCGCGTTCGCCGCGGGCATCATCGTGCTCTGCATCCGCTTCGACACACCCGACCTCACGATCGCGGTCCTGCCCTATCTCCCAGCCACGCTGCTGCCGTTCGCGATCCGGCCGCTCGTCCACATCGCTTTCGGGCTTCACCGGCGGGAGTGGCGGTACGCCTCGGTCCGAGACCTGCTCGATCTTGTCAGGGCCGTGATGGTCGGTTCCGCGATCGTGGTGGTGGTGTTCCTCGTCCTCGACCGGCTCGATGCGCCGGGCACGAGCCCGTTCCCGCGCTCGTTCTTCCTGCTGGAACCCCTCGTCTTCCTCGCACTGACCGGGGGTGCACGGATCCTCGTGCGGACGTCCCTCGAGCGCCGAAACGGGGTCGTGTCCTCCGGAGGCTCGACGCCGACGCTGGTCTATGGGGCCGGCAGCGCCGGCGCGATCATCGCGCGCATGGCCACCGCGGGTGGGCTGCGTGGCATCCAAATCGTCGGGTTCGTCGACGACGACAAGCAGAAGCACGGCTCACGGCTGCTCGGCCACCGTGTTTACGGCGGGCTCGAGGACCTGCCGCACGCGGTCGAGCGGACGGGCGCGGCCCAGCTGCTCGTGGCCATCCCGTCGGGCGAATCCAATCCGGTCCGGCGCGCGTTCGACGCGGCCCAGGCCCTGGGGATCGCCGTCAAGATCGTTCCACCGCTGCGCGACATGGTGACGGGCCACTACCAGGTGTCCGGCATCCGCGCCGTGAATGTCGAGGACCTGCTGCGTCGAGCGCCGGTCGAGATCGACTTCGAGGCGGTGGCAAGCTCCATCAACGGCGCCTCGGTCGTGGTGACCGGCGGCGGCGGCTCGATCGGCAGCGAGCTCGTCCGCCAGATCCTATCGCTCGGACCACGCGTCCTGACGATCGTGGACCAGAACGAGTGGGCGTTGTGGAACGTCGAGCGCGACATCGCGACCCTTCGCCGCGAGGCGGACGGTGCCCATGTCGTCGCGGCGCTCGCCGACGTCCGGTCGCCCGCCGCCCTGAACGCGGTCCTCCGCGGGGCTCGGCCCGACGTCGTCTTCCATGCCGCCGCCCTCAAGCATGTCCCGTACGTCGAGTTCTATCCGGCCGAGGGCGTGCTGACCAACGTCATCGGGACGCGCAACGTCCTGCGTGCCTGCGAGCACCTCAACATCGGCCGGTTCATCCTCATCTCGACGGACAAGGCGGTCGAGCCCGTCAGCGTCATGGGCGCGACCAAGCGTCTCGCCGAGCAGCTGACGGTCGCGGCAGGCCACCGCACGGGTTATCCATATGCAGCCGTCCGGTTCGGCAACGTCCTGGGCTCGAGCGGCAGCGTGGTGCCGCTGCTGCAGCGCCAGCTCGACGATGGCCTGCCGCTCACCATCACGCAGCCCGACGCGACGCGCTACTTCATGACGATCGCGGAGGCGGTGAGCCTCATCCTGGAGGCGGGGACTGACCCTCTCGCCGGCGACGTGTATGTGCTCGACATGGGTGAGCCGATGCGGATCATGGACCTGGCTCGTGACCTCGTCCGGCTCAACGGCGTGGACCCCGACTCGGTGCAGTTCACCGTCACTGGGCTGCGACCTGGAGAGCGCCTCCACGAGAAGCTGTTCTACGACGACGAGGTGGCCGAACGCACCCGGCACGCAGGGATCCTTCGCGCAGCGCGACCCGTATCCGCCTCCATCGAGAACCAGATCGAGGCGTTCGTCGACGAGCTCGCCGCCGCCGCACGGGAGCACAACGACCAAGCCGTCCGCGAGCTGTTGCTGCGGAGTGCGTCGCTCACCGGCATGTCGGACATCGCCACGATCCCGGTGCCGGACGGGGCCGTGGCCGTCGGGCCGGGACACGCCTCCAGCTAGGCTCGGACCAGAGGGGCGGCTCTCTTCGGCTAGGCGGACGGCGCTTCCGTCCGCATGACCCAGACCGCGTACAGCGCGGCTGCCAGCACGACACCGGCGAGGATGGCGATCCGGGCCACGGTCGGCGCCGTCGCCCAGTAGAGGGCCAGGATCCCCGTGACCGCCGTGGCGGCCGCGTACCCCACGGCAACCTCACGATGGGAGCGGCCGGCGATCACCACGCGCTGGTAGAGGTGCTCGCGATGGCCTGCGAACAGGTCGCGGCCGGCTCGAGCTCGTCGGATGAGCGTGAAACCGGTGTCGAACAGCAGCGGGCTCAGGAGCAGCAGGACCGGGACGACATCGACCACGTCGCCTTCCTGGCGCAACAGCGCCGCGCCGAGGATCAAGCCGACGAACTGGCTCCCGCCATCGCCCATGAAGATGGACGCCGGCGAATGGTTCCACACCAGGAACCCGGCACAGGCCGCCGCGAATGGCACCAGGGTCGGCCACGTGGCGGGCGTCACCAACCCGATCCCCACGATCGCGGCGACCAGCGCGACGCTGCCGATGAGCCCATCGATGCCGTCCATGAAGTTGACCGCATTCACCAGCGCCGTCAGGCCGATCGTCGTGACGACGAACGCGGGGATCCCGCCGAGCGTCCAGGAGCCGTCCCCGATCCCGATGGTGAACGTCGGCTGCAGCACGCCCGCGACGACCGCCGCTGCCGCCAATTGAGCCAGGTACTTGCCGAGGACGCTGATGTGGCGGACGTCGTCGAGCAGGCCAACGGCGCCCAGGCCAAGCGCGGCCAGCACGATGATCGTGGCCTGCCCGTCCGTCCAGCCCGCGGCCAACAGCCAGCCGATGATGGTGCCCACGACGATGCCCAGCCCCCCGATCCGAGGGGTGGGGACGTCATGCGAGCTCCGGTCGTTGGGGATGTCGAGCAGGCTCCGCTGCCGCGCGAGTCCTTCCACGACGCGGGTCACGATCGTGGCGGCGAGGCCCGCGACGAGGACCGCGATCAGCAGCTGGTCCGTCACTCGGGCCGCTCCCCGCGATGCCACGCGGCGATGCGGACCATGGCCACGTCCATGGTGAAGGGCGGCACGAACCCGGTCGCCTCGCGGAACGCGCGGGTCGAGTACGACACGGAGCTCGTGAGTGTCTCGATCCGCACCGGATCGAGCAGCGGCGTCCGGCCCAGCGCCCGGCTCAGGCCGGTCTCCGCGGCGCCCATGCCCCGGATCGCGAGCGCAGGGACCGAAAGCATCGCGGGTCGGTCGTGTCCGAGGGCCCGTGCCAGCGTGGCCAGCACCTCGCGCAGACGGTAGGAGCGATCGTCGCCGACGATGAAGGTCCGTCCCGCCGTCTCGGGCCGATCCAGCGCGAGGCCGATGGCCGCCACGAGGTTGCCGACGTAGCTGAACGGGATGAGGGCGCGGCCACCGGCCGGAAGCGGCACGATCGGCAGGCCCGCGATCCGGCACAGGACGGCGGCCAGGCCCCGCCCCTCCCCGAAGACCGATGTGGGGCGCAGGATCGTGACCGGAACGTCCTCCGCCGCAGCGACGACGGCGTCCTCGGCGTCGCGCTTGCTCTGGCCGTAGGGCGTTCGCGGCTGCGCCAGGTCGTCCTCCCGCAGGTCCTCGCCCTCGCGGTGACCCATCGCCGCGACGCTACTCAGGTGCAGCAAACGTGCCGCGCCGACAGACGAGGCCGCCGTCGCGAGCGTCCGGACCGCCTCGACGTTGTCCCGGCGAAAGCGTGCCAGTCCGGCCGCCGAGCGGTCGGTGGCCATGGCGTACCCGGACGCGTTGACGATGATGTCGCCCGGGCGGAGGAACGCCCGGAGCCGATCCCCGTCGATCAGATCGACCTCCGACCGTGCGGGCGCCGTGACCTCGCGCCCGAGACCCTTGAGCAGGGCCGACCCGATGAATCCACCGCCGCCGAACAGCACCACGCGACCGGTCATCCGCTGGGGCCGACGAGCTCGCGGAGCGCGGACTCGAGCTGGGCGCCGGTCACTGCGATGGTGTACCGGCGCCGCACGAGCTCCTGGCCGCGCAACCCCATCAGCACCCGCTCGTCAGGCGGCAGTGCGAGGATGGCAGCGATGCCTGCGGCGAGGGATGAGCCGGAGCCGGGCTCGTAGTAACGTCCCGCGTCCGCCTCGCTGACCGGCGTGTCGTCGAGGCGAGAGGCGAGCAGGACCGGACGTCCGGCCGCGAGGTAGTCGAAGAGCTTGTTCGGGCTCAGCCCGTAGCGATAGACGTCGGCGTCGGCGAATGCCACCAACAGGATGCTTGCGCGGGCGAGGGCGCCTGGCACCGCGGCCTTGTCGATGGGTGGGTGGAAGTAGAGATGCGGGTGACCGCGTGCGGCCGCTTCCCGCACCAGCTCCTCGTGCCGGCCGCCGTCGCCGATCAGGACGACCGCGAGTCGATCGAACGTGGGGCGATCGGTCGAGCGCAGGTGATCCAGCGCGTCGAGGACGACCTCCAGGCCGTTCGAGACACCTTGCGCCCCGGCATACATCAGGATCTCGCGCGTGCCGCAGGCGGCGAAGATCGCCTCAAGCGTGTCGGGGACGGGCGCGGTGACCGAGGCATCGAGCTCTGACGCGTTGGGAACGTGTACGCAGCGCCTCGGATCGGTACCCATCTCGTGAACCCGCCGATCGGCGTGCGGGGGGACGATCACGATCAGGTCGGCCAGGCGGTAGCACAGGCGCTCGAGCAGCTCGAGGCCCCGGTGCGCGAGCCCGCCACGCCGGATCGCTCCGAGATCGACCAGCGCCGAGGGCCACAGGTCGCGGATCTCGAAGACCAGCGGCACCCGGTAGCGGCGAGCCAGGACCATGCCGCTGAGGCCCACCAGGAGATGCGGCGAGGAGGCCATGATCACATCGGGACGCGGGCGAAGGCGAAGACCCGCCCAGACGGAACGCACGGTAAAGGCCAGCATCGAGCGCAGGCGCTGGCGGTCGTTGGTGCGATAGCTGCCGGTGTCCAGCCAGCGGAAGCGAACGCCAGAATTGGACTCGATTGCCGGTGCGCCCCGCGAGGCTGAGGCCCGCGTCAGGTAATTGAACCTCGCCGCGATGACCGTGACGTCGTGTCCGCGACGCACCAGCTCGGCCCCCAGATCCCCGTGCCGGGTGATGCCCGAGGCGCCGGCAGGGAGCCCATACTGATTGACGATGACGAGATGCATCCGCGCCGGATGGTAGCAAGGCTACGCGGCCCGGGGTTCGCTCGCAGCGTTCTCGTCCTGGCCGGCGGCGCGGCCGGCGCACAGCTCATCAACACGCTCGTCGCGCCGTTCCTGACCCGGCTCTACAGCCCCACCCAGATCGGCCAGCTCGGACTCTTCCTGGCCTTCGTCCAGGTCGCGATCATCGCCCTCTCGCTGCGCTACGAGCAGGCCATCGTCCTGCCGGCATCCGACGCGGTGGCGGCGCGGCTCGCGGCGCTCGCGCTGGCGCTCGTGCCGGTCACTTCGCTCGTCGCCGCGGCGATCCTTGCCGGCCTGATGGCGCTCGGGATCGGCGGGTACGGCACGCTGCCGGTGGTGGCCGCTCCGCTGGCCGCGATCGGCCTGGCGGGGTTCGGGGTGGTCGGGGTCCTGCGTTACTGGCTGATCCGCCACGGCGTCTACCGGGCCGTCTCGCAGGTGCAGATCGTGCAGAGCGTGGTGCGCGCCGCCAGCCAGGTGGGCTTCGGCCTCCTGGGCGGTGGTGTCATCGGCCTCCTCGTCTCGGATGTGCTCGGCCGTGTCGTCGGCCTCGGCAGCGTGGTCCGCACCGCGTGGGGGACGCTCGCGGCGGCGCGCGCGACCGCGAAAGTCGGGACGCAGGCGGTCGCCCGGGAGTTCTGGCGGTTCCCGGTGTTCGGCGCGCCGTCATCGTTGCTGAACGCCGCGGCCGCCGCCCTCCCCGTGCCGCTCCTGGCTGGGGTGTACGGCCTGCCGATCGCGGGCCAGTTCGCGCTGGTGCAGCGCGTGCTCGGGCTGCCGCTCAATGTGATCGGGACGAGCGTGGGCGACGCGATGCTTGGCCGGATGTCCGAACAGGCTCGCTCCGATCCGGCGGCCGCGCTGCCGCTCTTTCGACGGCTCGCGTTCGTGCTGGCGGGAGTCGGGGTGCCGGGGGCGCTCGTGCTGGCGCTCGTCGGCCCGGACCTCTTTGCCCTCGTCTTCGGGGAGCCGTGGCGCGACGCGGGAACAATGGCAGCACTCATGGCCCCGTGGCTGGTGGCGGCGATGATCGTCAGTCCGCTCAGCCGCGTCGCCCTCGTCTACCAGGGCCAGGGACAGAAGCTCATCTACGACCTGCTCAGCCTCGGCGCGGTGGTGGGGAGCATCCTTGGCGGCAGCGCCGCCGGCTTCGATGCCTTCGAGACGATCCGCCTCCTGGCCTGGCTCCAGGCCCTGGCATACGGCGTGTACCTCGTGGTCCTTTATCGCATGGTCGTCGCAGGATCCGCGCGACTGCCACGCGTGTAGCGCAGCGCCGGCCGGACGCCCGACGCTAGACTGCGTGGGACATGTCGATCAGCATCGCTCGCACGGCGATCGTGGATCCGCGCGTCGAGCTTGGCGATGACTCGGTCATCGAGGATTACGTGGTCCTCGGCTCGGGTACGGCGGCTGACGACGCGCCGCCACTCCGCATCGGTTCAGGGGCGCATATCCGCTCCCACACGGTCGTCTACCCCGCGAGTCGCATCGGCGACCGGTTCACGACCGGGCACGGCGCGATGATCCGCGAGTCCAATTCGATCGGCGACGACGTCAGCATCGGAACGCACTCGATCGTGGAGCACCACGTCGAGATCGGCGACCGGGTGCGCGTCCACTCCAACGCCTTCATCCCCGAGTACTCGGTGATCGAGGAGGGCGCATGGATCGGGCCGTCCGTCACGTTCACCAACGCGCGCTACCCGCTCGGCCGGGATGCCAAGGCCAGCCTGCGCGGCCCGGTCGTTCGGCGTGGCGCCAAGATCGGTGCGAACGCGACGCTGTTGCCGGGTGTGACCATCGGGCGGGATGCCCTGGTGGGTGCCGGCAGCGTGGTCGTCCACGACGTACCGGACGGGGCCGTCGTGGTCGGGAACCCCGCCCGGGTCGTCCGCCAGGTCACCGACATCGAGGAGTATCGGGCGGGCTGACGCCTGCCCATGAAAGGAGATGCATGCGGGTCGAGCTCGTTGACCTCGCCGCTCAGTATCAGTCGATCCGGGGCGAGATCGATGGCGCGATCCAGCGCATCCTCGACAACACCAGTTTCATCCTCGGAGACGAGGTGCGCGCATTCGAGGCGGCCTGGGCGCACCACGTCGGGGCGGCCGGGGCAGTCGGGGTGAGCTCCGGCACGGCCGCGCTCGAACTCTCCCTCCGAGCGCTGGACATCGGCCCCGGCGACGAGGTGATCACGACGGCCCACACGTTCATCGCGACGGCCGAGGCGATCACGAATGTCGGAGCACGACCCGTTTTCGCCGACATCGACCCCGTGACGTACAACCTCGACCCATCCCACGTCGAGGATCTCATCACCGACCGGACGCGGGCCATCATGCCCGTCCACCTCTACGGGCAGCCAGCCGATCTCGACACCCTCATGGACATCGCGGACCGGCGAGGCCTGTGGGTGATCGAGGACGCCGCGCAGGCGCACGGGGCGGAGGTCGGTGGACGGCGCTGCGGCAGCATCGGCCACCTCGCCTGCTTCAGCTTCTACCCTGGCAAGAACCTTGGCGCCTACGGTGACGCCGGTGCGGTCACCGGCAACGACCCCGCGGTGCTCGATCGCATCCGCCGCATGCGCGATCACGGCCGGACGACGAAGTACGAGCACGTCGAGGTCGGGTACGCCGAGCGGATCGATGCGCTGCAGGCCGCGATCCTCGGCGCGAAGCTTCCCCACCTCGAGGCGTGGACCGAGGCCCGGCGCCGCCACGCCGACCGCTACGACGAGCTCCTTTCGGGCGCGGACGTCGTCATCCCCGCCGTGCGTGACGGTGTCCGGCACGTCTACCACCTCTATGTAGTGCGCTCCGAACGACGGGATGCCCTGCTCGAGCACTTGAAGACGGCCGAGGTGATGGCCGGCATCCATTACCCGATCCCGCTGCACCGCCAGCCGGCCTACGTGGCGCTCGGCTACGGCGACGTCTCGCTGCCGCATACCGAGCGAGCCGCGGCCGAGGTGCTGTCGCTGCCGATCTATCCGGAGCTGCCAGACGACGCGCTGCGGTACGTCGCGGACACGGTCCGGGCCTTCCCGGCATGACCGTCCGCCTCGCCCAGGTCGGCCTTGGTTACTGGGGCCCCAATCTCGCCCGCAACCTGGCGCTCGTTGAGGGCGGCGAGCTCGCGATGCTGTGCGATGCCGACACGGGTCGCCTGGAGCGGATGGCCCGCCAGTTGCCCGGTCCGCGCCTGGTGACGGACTTCGCCGACGTGCTCGCAGACGACACGATCGACGCGGTCGTGATCGCCACCCCGGTCGACACGCACTTCGCGTTGGCAAAGGCCACCCTCGAGGCCGGGAAGCACGTCCTCGTCGAGAAGCCGCTGGCAACGACGAGCGCCGATTGCGAGGCGCTCATCGCCCTCGCCGATGAGCGCGACCTCCGGTTGATGGTGGGCCACGTCTTCGTGTACAACCCGGCCGTCCGCCGCGTAAAGGAGCTCATCGACAGCGGCGAGCTGGGGGACGTGTACTACGTCTACTCCCAGCGTCTGAACCTCGGTCAGGTCCGCCACGACGTGAACGCGTTGTGGAACTTCGCGCCACACGACATCTCCATCCTGTGCGACTGGCTGGACGCGGAGCCGACGGCGGTGACTGCGCGCGGCTTCTCTTACGTCCAGCCCGGGATCGAGGACGTCGTCTTCATGACGATGGGGTTCCCGGGTGGGGTGGGGGCCAACGTCCACATCAGCTGGCTCGACCCGCTCAAGGTCCGGCGCATGACGGTCGTCGGAAGCGAGAAGATGGTCGTGTACGACGACGTCAGCGCCGATGCGAAGATCACGGTCTACGACCGCGGCGTCACCAAGCTCCTGGTCGACAAGTCCGAGGCGTCGCTGGGGAGCTACCGCACGTTCGGCGAGTTCCAGCTCCTGCTGCGGGCGGGCGATGTGCTCATCCCCAAGCTGGAGTTCATCGAGCCCCTCAAGATCGAGTGCCAGCATTTCGTAGACTGCATCAGGACCGGGGAAACACCACGATCGGATGGGCGAGCGGGGCTTCGAGTGGTCCGGACTCTCGAAGCCGCCCAGCGAGCGATGACGATGAGCTGATGGCGGACGCCTCCGCTCAGCATGCCCCCACCGCGGTGACCTCGCGAGCGACCGAAGAATCCCTGAGGCGGAACCGACTCCAGGGTCGCATCGCCCCGCTCCGAGCGGGGACCGCGTATGTCATCGCCCTCGTCGTGGTATACGAATTGCTCATCGTCCCGCGGATGTCCGGCTCGGGCCTCGTGGATCGCCTCGATCGTGATGGCTCGTTCCTCGTCGCCTGCCTGCTGGCGATCGCCCCGACACCGTGGCTGGCGGTCGCCGC
>CAZFXH010000134.1:0-3779 GCA_964522905.1 uncultured Anaerolineaceae bacterium | reverse complement strand
ACCGCTGCTTCCACCGCGTCGACGACCGCCCGCTCGAGCCGATGGCCGCGATCCGAACCCTCGCGCATCTCGTCGGGGAGCCGAGGCAGGGCATCGCGGACCCACGCCGGCACCTCCGCGCCGGAGGCGATCGCGAGACAGACCTCGAGGGCATACCGATCGACGAGCCGGCGGAGCGGCGCGGTCGCGTGCGCGTACGGCGCTGCGACCGCCGCGTGCAACGGGGCGTTCGGCGGCTTCCCGTCGAACGCCTCGTACGAAGCGCCTCGGAACAGCACCGCCGCCTCTTGAAGGAAGACCGCCTCTGCGGTCGATCGCCAGGCGTCGAGTCTCTGCAGGAGCTCGGCGTACGACTCCTCGTCCGACCACGCGATACCGAGGCCGGCGGCTACGCGGCGCAGGCGCTCGACGTGGGGAGCGTAGGGAGCCGGCATCGTTCGCAGGATGCCGACGCCGCCGCGCAGCATGAGCTCGGCCGCCGCCCGGCCGGTCAGCAGCGACAGCTGCGCGTTCCAGCCCTCCGCCGGCAGCGGTGCCTCGAACCGAAGCGCGTAGCCGGAGTCGGTGGACACCACCTCCTGGCGCGGAACGTTCAGGCTCGAGCCGTCGCGGGCGCGTTCGGCTTCCTGCAGGACCCGGCCGATCCGGGGCAGGATCGCGAGCATCGGGTCGGCGGTGCCGGCGTCGAGCGCCGCCTGGACCTCGGGGTAGTCGAGCTTCGCACGGCTGGCGACGAGCGCCCGCGCGACCTCGACCCGGACCGGTTCGCCGTCCGCGTCGACGGCGATGTCCCACACGATCGCGGGGCGCGGTCCGTCCGGCAGGAGCGATCCGGCGGATTCGGACAGCACCGGCGGGTACAGCGGCGACCGCATGTCCGGGCTGTAAGCGGTCTCGACGCGGCGATGCGCCTCCGCGTCGACGGTGCCGCCGGGCGGGACGAACGCGGCGACGTCGGCGATCGCGTACCGGAGCCGGAACCCGCTGCCGGGACGGGATTCGAGGTGCAGCGCCTGATCCAGGTCCATCGAGCCCGCCGGGTCGATCGTCACGAACGGCACGTCGGTGAGATCCGCATCGGGCAGACGGGGCTCGGCGGCCGAGGCGGCGGCTTCCACGAGCGCCTCCGGCGGGAACGACTCGGGGATCTCGAGGTCGGCGCGGATCTCGGCGAACACCGAGCGCAGCTCGTGGCTCGGGACCGTCAGCCGGACCGGTCTTCTGGGCATGTTCACGAGGATAGGTGGAGTGCGCGCGGACATGGAGACGCCCCCGGGGTCTGACCCCGGGGGCGTCTACACGCGGAGAGATACCGATCCGTTCTAAAGCGTGAACGAGATGCCGAAGATGTCCTGGTCGAGGCCACCCGCGTTGCCGCAGGTGTCCCCTCCGAAGGGTGCATCCCGTCTGGCCAGCGGAATCTCGGGATCGAGAAGACCCGCGACGCTGTCGGCCAGATCGTCTCGGCACTGAAGCACGTCGAAGCCGTCGTCGAAGCCGTCCTGCGCCTCGAGCTCGCGCGGGTCCTGCCCGGGCACGACGTTGCGGTTGTCGGTCCACGACGCATAGCCCAACAACCCATCGTCGCCGTCGGTGGCGAGCGAGATCCAGTTGTAGTCGCCGTGGAACGGGATGTCGCGGTTGCCGAACATCTCGTACGCCGACTGATGTCCCTCGCTCGACACCTGCACCGAGTCTTCGAAGGACAGCGGACTCGTCGTCGACGCCGTCGCGATGAAGCTGTTCACGATGTCGTCGTTGAGAGGATCGGTGAGCGAGCCTACGGAAGAGATCGCGTTGCCATCCTCATCGAGCGTGTTGCCGATCGGGAACTGCACGTCATAGTCGTCATCGGTTCGGTTGTCCTGCCAGATCACCGCGAGTGTGCCGTCCAGCGCGTCGACGTCGGGGAAGAACTGGTGGCCTTCTGCGGCAGGGTCGACCTCCACCGGATCGCTCCACGTCGCACCGTCGTCGCGGGACTCGATCACGTAGACGAGCGACTGACCGACCTGTCCCCCGCCGGCCGACGAGTACGAGCTGTCACTCGGCTGCGTGCTGCCTGGGCGGATCTCGTTGTAGGTCAGGAAGACGCCGTCGTCGTCGCTGTGCTGATCGGCGGTCGAGCGGGGCTCGAGCGGCACGCGATGGAACACGAATCCGGTGGTGCACTCGAAGGGGCCGTCGCCACAGTCCCTGGCCGGGTCGGCAGGGGCGTAGGGCGTGATCGTTCGGATGACGCTGGCCTTGGAGAACGAGGCGCCACCGTTGGTCGAGCGAGCGAATCCGAGGCCGTCCGCCCGATGCGAGGAATTGTCGCCGAAGGTCCGGAACGTCAGATAGACGTCCCCGTCACCCTCGATGGCGATGTCGCATCCCTGCACGGACGCGAGACCGGGGGTCGTGATCGAGACCGGCTTGGAGAAGGTCTCGCCGGAGTCGGTCGAACGGCTGAAATGGATCCGGTTCTGACCCAAGCCGGTGAAGCGCGACCAGCAGACGTACACGTTCCCGTCGTGAGGGCCGCCCGTACGGTCGACCTCGAGCATCGGCTTGTCCTGAAAGACTCCCTGGAACTTGCGCGACGGTGTGCCTCGTCCCACGATCCTCGTTCGCTTGTAGTCGACGGGGAAGCCGCTGGGGTGAGGCTCGGTCAGGTATGTGGCCACGTAGACATCGCCGTTGATCGGCCCTACTCGGTTGAACGCGATGCCGCCCACGAAGAGGTTGCCGTCGTTGTCGAACGCCGCGATCGGATCGCCGGCGTCGGTGTGGCTGCCGAAGAGCGGCGACGCCATACCTTCGGGTGACGTGTCCTGTGGGTAGCCCGGCACGATCGAATCGGTCCACGTCTCGCCGCGGTCATCCGAATACGCGAATCCCTGCCAGCCGGCGCCGAGGTCGCTCAGGCAGTAGTCGTTCCAGCCGGCGACGATCAGATCCGGATCGGACGGATCGATCACCGTGAACGGCTCGTTCCCCTGACGGCGGCTCCCGCCGTCCGTCGTGTCCGAGTCCGTGGAGCTCGACGCGGGTTCCTCGCCGTCGTCCAGGAAGCCGTCATCGTTGCAGTGCGCGATGCCGGTATCCGTGCCGCCATCGTGCCGGACGTACGTCTGGCCGGAGACCTGGTCATCCCCGTCGGCGACAAACAATGCGGCGACGCGCAGGGTAAAGTGACCCAGCGCACGGCCTCCGGCACCCCGGTCGACAATGCGCTCATCCGCATCACCGGCCCCGCCGAACGGACCGACGCCGGCGGCAACTACGCCTTTACCTGCCCCGAAGAAGGCTTCCGTATCCCGCAGGGCAATTATCACTTCAGCGCCGAGAAGAGCGGCTTTTATACCTACGACACCCGCGGCGCGAGCTTCTGGTACGCCGTCCGTCCGCGGATCAATATCCAGCCGGTCCTGACGGCGCAGTACAATTTAAGACTCTGGCCCGTCGGCCGCGGCAGCCTTGAAGTCATCGTCATGGATGCCGGCATCAACGCGACTGTCGCCGGCGCCCAAGTGCGCCTGACGCAGTATAACGGCGAAGAACGAACCGCCGTCACGGGTGCAAACGGCAGGGTCACGTTTGACGGCATCCTGGAAACCTGGCCTCCGGCCGGACTGCCCGGCGGCGATCCCTATTATGAGACCGATCCGCAACGGCATGCGGTCCGGGTCACGCACAGCTCGGGAATTTACGAAGACCAGACCCTCCCGTCCCCCGAAATCAGAGTCGGGCAGGCCGCGGCCATGACCGTGAATTTGCTCCAGAAAGGTTTCTTT
>CAZFXH010000133.1:0-2679 GCA_964522905.1 uncultured Anaerolineaceae bacterium | reverse complement strand
ACCTACCTTCGACCCCTCCGCGTTGCCTCCAAGTCGACAAAGCCGCCGACGAGCCCTCGCCGGACGCGTTAACGGCAAATCTGTCGCCTACCAGACGACGGGAGATCACGCATTGGGACCAGAGCGCACCCTCCCAGGACCTAGTCGCGGGGGATGCCTGCCAGCGACTCGCCGAAGATCTCGACCGCTTCGCTGATCTCGGCCGCGGTCACGTCCAGCGGCGGGATCCAGCGCACGACCTCGTGCTGGCGCCCACACGTGAGTACCAACAGCCCGGCATCGGCGCAGGCGGCCGACAACCGGTCGGGCAACGTCCCATCCGGCTCAAGCGTGGTCCCATTCCGGACGAACTCCACCCCGACCATGAGCCCGGGCCCGCGTACATCCCCGATCCGGTCGTCCTCAGCGGCGATCCGTTCGAGGCCGGCTCGCAGCTCCTCGCCGCGTGCGACAGCATTCTCGAGCAGTCCTTCGTCGCGGATGGTCTCGAGCACCGCGAGACCGGCCGCACAGGCGACCGGATTCCCCCCGAACGTCGAGCCGTGGGCGCCACGGCCCCAGTGTTCCTGCAGCTCGCGCGACGACACGATGGCCGACAGCGGCAGCCCGTTGGCGATCGCCTTGGCCAGCACCACGACGTCGGGCACGATGTCGGCGTGCTCGAACGCCCACATCGAGCCGGTCCGCCCGTAGCCGGACTGGACCTCGTCGGCGATCAGCAGGATCCCGTGCTCGTCGCAAAACGCCCGTAGCTCGCGCAGGAACGCCGGCGGCGCGGGCGTGAAGCCGCCCTCGCCCTGGACCGGCTCGATGAGCACGCACGCCACCGACGCCGCCGGGATGTCGGTGGAGGTCAGCGTCCGCAGGTCCGCCATCGCGCCTGCCACCGCGGCCGCCTCGTCGCCGCCGAACTCGCGGTACACGGCCGGAAACGTCGAGAGGTGGACGCCGGCCAGCAGCGGCTCGTACCCGGTCCGGTAGTTGATGTTCGAGCTCGTCACGGACAGCGCGCCCCATGTCCGCCCATGGAACCCACCGCGGAACGCGACGATGCCCGGTCGCCCGGTGACTCGCCGCGCGAGCTTCAGCGCGCCATCGATCCCCTCGGAGCCGGAATTGAGGAACATCACCGAGTCGAGTGGGCTCGGAAACGTCGCGGCGATCTCGTCGGCGAGGCGCGTGATGGGTCCCGTGAAGCCGACGGCGTTGATCGGGCCGATGAGCTTTTCGACCTGTTCATGGATCGCCGCCGTCACCCGCGGGTGGACGTGCCCGAGCGCCGTGACCGCGATGCCGTTCGCGAAGTCGAGGTAGGCCCGTCCCACGGTGTCGTACAGACGATGGCCCTGGCCGTGGCTCCAGTCACGCTCGAAATAGCGGCCGAGGACGGGCGTCAGATGCGGGGCGATCGAGGCAGCGGTCTCCATGGCCCGAGTGTATCGGGTCACCGACCGTGATCCTGCCCCGGCGCGGCGCCCGGCCGCGTACGATGCGACCCATGGTCGATCTCACCCTTACCGACGAGAACCGGCTCGTCCGGGGAGCCGCCCGGGCCTTCGCCGAGGCCGAGATCCTGCCGCACATCCGCGAGTGGGACAGCGGCGACGGCTTCCCGCGGGGCATGTTCGAGAAGATGGCCGAGCAGGGATTCCTGGGGGCGCCCATCCCAGAGGCTTACGGCGGCGGCGGGATGGACTACGTCAGCTTCGCGCTCCTGTGCGAGGAGCTGGAACGTGCCGACACCGCGTTCCGGGTCGTCCAGAGCGTGCACGTCGGGCTCAACTCGCTGGCCCTGCTCCAGTGGGGGACCGAGGAGCAGCGCCAGCGCTGGCTGGTGCCGCAGGCGAAGGGCGAGAAGCTCGCGACCTTCGCGCTCACGGAACCGGGCGTGGGAACGGATGCGGGCAATCTGCAGGCCACGGCCCGCCGCGACGGCTCGGCCTACCGGCTGAACGGCCAGAAGATCTGGATCAGCCTCGCCGACATCGCCGATCACTTCCTCGTATTCGCCAGCGTCGATCGGTCGAAGAAGCACAAGGGGGTGACGGCGTTCCTCCTGGAACGGGGCATGACCGGCCTTTCGACCGGCACGCTCCACGGCAAGCTCGGGATCCGTGCCGGCAACACGGGCCTGATCAACCTCGACGACGTCGTCGTGCCCGAGGAGCACCGCATCGGCGAGGAGGGGGAGGGCTTCCTCGTCGCGATGAGCGCGATCGACCAGGGCCGGTTCACAGTGGCGGCTGGAGCCGTCGGGCTGGCCCAGGCGTGTCTCGATGCCAGCGTCGCGTACGCCCACGAGCGCCACACGTTCGGCCAGGAGATCGGCGAGCACCAGCTCGTCAAGCAGATGATCGCGAAGATGGCGGCGGGTACGGAGGTGGGCCGGCTCCTTGTCTGGCGTGCGGCGTGGCTCAAGAACCAGGGTTTGCGCAACACCCGTGAGACGAGCCTCGCCAAGTGGCATGCCACCGAGCACTCCGTCCAGAGTGCGCTCGACGCGATCCAGGTCCACGGCGCGAACGGCTATTCCAACGAGTTCCCGGTCGAGCGCTACCTGCGGAACTCGAAGGCGGCGGTCATCTACGAGGGAACGAGCCAGCTGCACACGCTGATCCAGGCCGACTACGCCCTGGGCTATCGCGAGGACCGGCCGCTCAGGTGCGAGCCGTGGCCGGC
>CAZFXH010000132.1:0-1718 GCA_964522905.1 uncultured Anaerolineaceae bacterium | reverse complement strand
GTCTCGGGCTACTACACGGACAAGCGCGTGCGTGAGCTGATCGGGTATCCGGGACAGATGGCGCTCGAGCTCCGCTCGTGGGAGTACCCCGCCTACCTCGAAGAAGGGCTCATCGACGCCGTGCTCGCTCGCGGGCCGGTGTGGCGTGACCCCGCGACCGGGCAGCGGGCCGTCGCGGAGGGCGCGCCGCGGACCTACGCAGAACGCTGGGCGACCCAGGCCGGGTCGCCCGAAGGAGGACACGATGGCCGCGATCGCACCTGACACGACGGAGTCCGCGGCCCCGCGCTGGCTCGGGTCGTTCCTTGAGACATGGGAACCCGGCACCGGCGCGCCGATCGAAGACCGAGAGCCGGCGACCGGCCGGCCTCTCCTGACCATCCCGGGCTCCACCCCCGAGGATGTCGCCCGGGCCGCCGCGGCCGCGAAGGCCGCCCAGCCGGCGTGGGCCGCGGCGAGCTACCAGGAGCGGGCCCTCGTCCTGCGGCGAGCGGCCGAGATCTACGAGGCCAACCGCGACGAGTTCGGAACGTGGACCCAGCGAGAGACCGGGGCCTCCCACAGCAAGATGCACCACGAATCCAACTTCGCCTACCACGAGATCCTCAACGCGGCGACACTGCCGTCGCAGGCCTACGGCTCGCTCATGCCTTCGGCCGTCAAGGGCCGGCTGTCCATGGTCCGTCGCGTGCCGGCGGGCGTCATCGGCGCGATCACGCCCTGGAACTCGCCGTCCGTGCTCGGCATGCGCGTGGTGGCGCCGGCGCTCGCCCTCGGCAACGCCGTCGTGCTGAAGCCGGATCCACAGACACCGGTCGTGGGCGGTGCCATGTTCGCGGCGGTCTTCCGCGAGGCCGGCCTGCCCGAAGGCCTTCTCCAGGTCGTGATCGGCGGCGCCGAAGTCGGCGAGGCGCTGGTCACCGACCCGAACATCCCGGTCGTGTCGTTCACCGGGTCCACGGCCGTCGGGCGGCGGGTCGGCCAGCTCGCCGGCGGCCTGCTGAAGAAGGTCTCACTCGAGCTTGGCGGGAACAACGCGTTCATCGTCCTCGACGACGCCGACCTCGATGCAGCGGCCGCTGCCGGGGCGTTCGCCGCCTTCCAGTTCCAGGGCCAGGTCTGCTTCGCCGCCGGGCGGCACCTCGTCCATCGCAGCATGGCGGACGCCTACACCAGCGCCCTGACCGAGAAGGCGAAGCGCCTGCGCACCGGTGACCCGTTCCGCGAGGACGTGCAGCTCGGGCCGATCGTGAACGACAAACAGGTCGCCCGCGTCGACGACATCGTCCAGCGCTCGATCGCGGCTGGAGCCGTGGTCTCCGAGGGCGCCACCCGCGACGGCCTGTTCTACCGACCGACGGTCCTCACCTCGATCACCCCCGAGATGGCGGCGTTCACCGACGAGATCTTCGGGCCGGTCGCGCCGATCACGGCCTTCGACAGCGACGAGGAGGCGATCGAGCTGGCGAATGCGAGCTCATACGGCCTCGTGGCCTCGATCTACACGCGTTCCCTCGCGCGAGGGCTCGCGTTCGCCGACCGGATGCGGACCGGGATGGTCCACATCAACGACGGCACGCTCAACGATGAGGCGATCATCCCGTTCGGCGGGATGGGCGATTCCGGCAACGGCAGCCGGCACGGCGGGGAGGCGAGCCTCGAAACGTTCACCGAGTGGCAGTGGGTCACGGTGCGCGGCGAGCCGCCGACCTTCCCGT
>CAZFXH010000131.1:0-4814 GCA_964522905.1 uncultured Anaerolineaceae bacterium | reverse complement strand
GGCCGCCGGGCTGCGAGTCGGCGGACGGGCGGCGGAGGGCGATTGGGTGGCTCTCACTTTGGTCAGGCCGGCCTGACAGGCTCTCCGGGCGCGCCCACCCTACAATCGCGGTCGATGCCCGCCACGCTGTTCCCGATCATCCTGGTCGCCCACATCGGCCTCGCGATCAGCCTGTTCCTGCCGTCCATCCTGTTGCCGTTTGCGCTGCGGACGCGACGCGCGACCGTCGAATCCGAGAGCGGGCTCGTCCGGACGCTGCTTTGGGCGCAGTCGCATGGCACGGTCGTCATCGGCTTCGGGCTGGCGCTGACGGGGCTTGGCCTCATCTCGATCCTTGGGCCCCAGATGCTCGCGCAGCCGTGGCTGCTCGTCGCGATCGCCATCTATTTCGTGAACCTCGCGATCGCCTTCTTCATCCAGCGGCCCAACCTCCGCCGGCTCATCGGCATCAAGGCCGCGGCCGACGATGCGGTCTGGAAGGCGCGGGCCAAGCGCCAGCGCTACGTGTCGTACCTGATGGCGGCGCTCGTGGGGCTGATCGGCTTCCTCATGAGCACGAAGCCCTCGTTCTGAGGCGCGAAGGAGCCCCTGATGCCAAACGCCCCATGCCTGTTCTGCGGGATCGTCGTCAAGGATCTGCCAGCCACCCGGCTGTATGAGGACGACGACGTCCTCGCGATCCGGGACATCGCGCCGCGTGCCCCGACCCACATCCTGCTCATCTCGCGTCGGCACATCCCTTCTGCCCTGGAATTGACCGACGCCGACGGACCGCTGCTCGGTCGCATGTTCGCCGTGGCGGCGGATCTCGCGCGGTCGGAGGGGATCGCCGAGGATGGCTATCGATTGGTCACGAACGTCGGCCGCTGGGGCGGCCAGTCGGTCGATCACCTGCATCTGCACCTGATGGGCGGACGCGCGTTCGAATGGCCGCCCGGGTGAGTGGGGCGCGGGAGATGGCCGACCCGATCCCGGCGGTGCCCGTCGCGGCTCGCCGCGCGCGCCTGGCCCGGCTGCCGGCAGCGGCCGCGGCGGCTTTCTTCCTCGCGGCTGCGCTCGCCGCGTGCACGCCGGGCAGCGGCCCGACGCTCGCCACGTTTCCGGCGGGCACGATCGGGCCGGTGCGGACGGCCGGAACCGCGGCGGCTCAGACACGCGTGGCGCTCGTCCGTGTCCTCGGCGAGCGCAATCTCGTGCTCCGCGACACGGAGGCTCCCTTCAGGCCACCCGAGGACGTGACCTTCACGACGACGCCCCGCGCGATCTACCAGGTCGTCCTGCCGAACGCCCCGACCGAGGGCTTCATCGTCGTCTACGAGTTCCCGGATCCGACGGTGGCGGCCGAGGCTGCCGCGGGCCAGGCCGCGTACCTCGCGAGCGGACCAGGCCGGGTCCAGGCGCCGTTCGGTTCCCGGCATGTGATGCGCCTCGTCGGATCGACCGTGGTCCTCTATTCGTGGCTGCCCGAGGGCGCGGCAGACGAGCGGCAACCCGACATCCAGTCGGCGCTCGAGACGCTTGGTATCGGGGTGCCCATCCCGGCCTGACGTGCGGGCTCGCTGGTTGCCCCTCAGCCGGCCGCGCCGACCGGTGAGGCCGGTCCACCCGACGCCCAGCGTCGGACCGGGTCGCGCTTGATCTTCAGCGTGTGGGTCCGCGGGAAGTCCTCGTCCGGCCACTGGCGCCAGCCCGCGATGCGCTGATTTGGCCCCAGTCTGGCGTTCGCGGCCTTGACGGCGGCGCCCACGCGCGTCCCGACGGCATCCGCGGGCTCGCCCTCGAGCGCGAGCACGATCACCTCGATCCGACCGGGCTCCGTCTCGAGCACGACCGCGTCGCGGATGCCCGCGATCCGGAGCGCGTTCTCGATGTCCTCGGGATACACGTTGAAGCCGTTGGGCAGCACGATCATGTCCTTGATCCTGCCGCTGAGGATGAGCCGGCCTTCTGCGTCGAAGTGGCCGAGGTCGCCCGTTTGGTACCAGCCGTCGCCAGTGAAGGCCTGGGCGGTCAGCTCGGGCGCGTTCCAGTAGCCCTTGAAGATGGATCGGCCGCGGAACTGGATCTCGCCGCCCTCGACGATCCGCATCTCGATGCCCTCTGGCGTCCGGCCGACCGTGCCCGGTCCGTGGTCGTCGAGCGTGGTGCAGGCCCCGGTACCGGTCTCTGTGGTGCCGTAGCCCTGGAGCACGGTGACGCCGAGGTCCTCCCAGGCCTGCTGCAGCGATGGCGGCAGGAACGCGCCCGACGACAGGAACAGGCGGAAGTGCCCGCCGAGCTGCGCGTGGACGCTCCGGAACATCAGACGCCGGAGCGCGAACGGCAGGCGGCGCGCGATGCCGCGCAGTCGATCGACGGTCGCACGCCGGCCCCGCTTGTCGATCTCGCGCTCGATCGCGCTCCAGAACAGGTCCAGCACCTGGGGCACGACGACCATCGAAGTCACCCGGTGCTCGCGCAACGCATCGAAGATGACCCGCGGGTTTCGACTCCTGACGTAGAGGACGTCCGCTCCGACATCGAGCGCGTAGTACAGCCCGACCGCCTGTTCGAGCAGGTGCGACAGTGGTAGCAGCGACACGAGCCGGTGTTCCATCGGCGGGACGATGTGGTGGAACGACTCGATCGAGGCAGCGACGTTGTCGTGGGTGAGCATCACGCCCTTCGGCGTGCCCGTCGTGCCGCTCGTGAAGATGAGCTGGAACACCTCGACCGGCTCGGGGCGTTTCCAGGCGGCCTGGCGGGCCTCCCAGTCGGGCGGAAAGAGCGGGTCGTCGGGCTCCGGCTCCGCAGACAGCGCCTCGACGGTCGTGGTCGGGAACTCCGCCAGCCCGGCGACGGCCGGATCGGGCGCGTCGCGGCCAGTACCCAGGATCAAGTGGCGCGCCCCCGACGCGCGGACGATGGTCGCGACCGCGTCCGCCGACATCCGCAGGTCGAGCGGCACGAACACCAATCGGGCGTGCATGGCCCCGAAGTAGGCGGCCGGCAGTTCCGGGCTCGACGGGCTCCAGGTCAGGATCCGGTCACCGGGCTCCAGGTCGAGTGCCCGTAGTCGCCAGGCGGCGATCCTCGCGCGACGGTCGAGGTCCCGGTAGGACCAGTGCGCCCCCGCGCCCTCGTCGAGGCGGATGCCGAGGGCCGGCCGGTCGCCGAAGCGGGCCACGGCGCGCTCGAGGAGGTCGATCAGGGTCATCGGCACGGGCTGGAGATCCTTGGGGTGGGTCGTGGAATGCTACGACGACGCCGTGGCCGTGATCACGTGACATCGGCGCAACAGCGTCGGGCTACCATCGCTCAATCGCCCGGCGCGGAGGTCGACTTCGGAGGTTGGCTCGCGGATGCATCCCGTCCTGGGGCAGGTCGGCCCCGTCACGATCCTGACCCACGACGCCTTCACCGTCTTGGCGCTCATCGTGGGCCTGTCGCTGTACTACCGTGAGCTGGCTCGACGGGGCTGGCTCGAGACACGGATCGTCTGGATCTCGCTCGCGGCCGTCATCGCCGGAGGGCTCGGCGCTCGCACGATCACCGCCTGGGAGCACGTCGAGTACTACACGGCGCTCGAGGGTGTGCCCCTGAGCCTGGCCATCGAGAACAGCGGCAAGAGCCTGATCGGCGCGCTGGCGGGCGGCTACCTCGGGACGGTGCTCGCGAAACGGGCTTTCGGCTACACCCGATCCACCGGTGATTGCTACGTCCTGGCGATCCCCGTCGCGACCGCCATCGGACGCGTGGGCTGCTTTCTCTCCGAGCTCCCACTCGGGACGCCCACGACGCTACCCTGGGGCGTGTCCGTGTCGGCCGAGGCGGCCGCGGCGTTCGCCCGCTGTCCCGGCTGCGAGCTGCCGATGCACCCCTCGATGCTCTACGAGATCGCCTTCAATCTCGTCGCCGTCGCGGTGATCGTCCGCTATCGCAGTCGCGTGCCGGTCGTCGGGGACACGCTGAAGCTCTACCTGTTGGCCGCAGGCGTCTTTCGATTCCTCGTCGAATTCGTTCGCGGCAACGAGCCACAGGCCCTGGGTCTCACGGGGCCGCAATGGGTACTCATCCCGCTGGTCGCGTTGCTCGTCGCGCACTTTGCCCGCCAGTGGTGGCGGCGGGCGTGGCGGGTCCCAGTCCCGCCGGGGGGCCTGGACCTGGCGCCAAACCCCGTTCGCATCGATGGCCGTGCACCTGGGAGGACGATGCCGTGACCGGAGCGCCGGAGGAACGGAAGCCGAAGGATCCCGCGATCTGGATCGGTGCAACAAGGGATCGGGTGGCGTCGCTGAGCGAGTACTTCCTCGCGGGCGCCGAGCGCTACACGCCTGAGGCCCTTCGTCACGCCGCCAGCGAGGCCGGCTTCACGCCGCAGGAGATCGATGAGGCCTACGGTCGGGCCACGGAACGCCAGCGTGACGAGTCGGTCGCGGGCCCGATCCGCCACCGGGCGCGCCGGATCGTCCTCGCGGCCTACGGGCTGGTGTACGCCGGATTCGCCCTAGCGTTCCTCACGTTTGCATCTCGCCGCGGGGCGGGCGTCATCGCCCTGATGATCTTCAGCATCGGGCTCGCGGTGGCGCTCTCGGTGTCGCTGGGCTGGATCAAGGGCTCGCGTCCGAGCGCCGATCGGATGCGAGACGCCCTCGCATTCATGCTGGCCGTGCCATTCGTCCTGCTGTTTGCCGTCGCCGGACTGTGCGTCGCCGGGACCACGCCAGGCTCGTTCGGGATCTTCTGATGGCTCAGGACCCCCCGCCTCCGCAGCCAGGCCCGGGCCCCGGGACGGATGGGCAACCGGACCGGGATACCCGGGTGCTGGCGCTCGC
>CAZFXH010000130.1:0-8332 GCA_964522905.1 uncultured Anaerolineaceae bacterium | reverse complement strand
GGCGGCAAGGCCGCGAACATCGTCTTCGACGACGCGCCGATCGACCAGGCCATCGAGGGCATCGTCAACGGCATCTACTTCAACCAGGGGGAGGTGTGCTGCGCCGGGTCGCGGCTGCTCGTCCAGGAATCGATCGCCGAGACTGTCATCGACAAGCTCAAGGACCGGCTCTCGACCATCCGTGTCGGCGACCCGCTCGACAAGAACACCGACGTCGGCGCGATCAACTCGAAGGCGCAGCTCGAGAAGATCACGGAGCTCGTCGCCTCCGGCGTCGCCGAGGGAGCCGACCTCTACCAGCCGGCGTGCGACCTGCCCGACCGCGGCTACTTCTTCCGGCCGACGCTGTTCACGAACGTGGCCCAGAGTCACCGGATCGCCCGCGAGGAGATCTTCGGCCCCGTGCTGTCCGTCCTGACGTTCAGGACCCCGGCCGAGGCGGTCGAGAAGGCCAATAACACGGCGTACGGCCTGTCCGCTGGGGTATGGACCGACAAAGGCTCGCGGATCCTCGCGATGGCGTCGCGCCTGAAGGCCGGCGTCGTGTGGGCCAACACATTCAACCGCTTCGACCCGACCTCGCCGTTCGGCGGGTACAAGGAGTCCGGGTTCGGGCGCGAGGGCGGCATGCACGGCCTCCACGCCTACGTGCGCCTGGAGGACCGCTGATGGCGACGAACGGCCGAAGGGCGGTCGCTCGCCGCGACGGGGCCAACGGCAAGGCGAAGTCGGCCTCGAACCGGATCGAGGTCCGCAAGACCTACAAGCTCTACATCGGCGGTGCTTTCCCGCGCTCGGAGAGCGGCCGCTCCTATCTAGTGAGTGCCGCGGACGGTACGCCGCTGGCCAACGCCCCCCGCGCGTCGCGGAAGGACGTCCGCGACGCCGTCCGGGCCGCTCGCAAGGCCGTTCCGGGCTGGGCGTCCAAGACCGCGATGAACCGCGGACAGGTGCTGTACCGGGTCGCCGAGCTGATGGAGGGGCGCCGGGACCAGTTCGTCGCGGAGGTCGCCATAGCCGAGGGCCTGCGCGAGCCGCGCGCCCGCGAGGCCGTGGATCGCGCCATCGACCGCTGGGTCTGGTACGCCGGCTGGGCCGACAAGATCGCCCAGATCCTGGGTTCGTCGAACCCGGTGGCGGCACCCTACTTCAACTTCACGATCCCCGAGCCGACCGGTGTCGTCGGGGTGGTCGCGCCCGAAACCTCGTCCCTGCTCGGGCTGGTGTCGCGGCTCGCACCCCCGCTCGTCAGCGGCAACACGGTCGTGCTCCTCACCTCGCAGGCGCGGCCACTCCCCGCGGTCACGCTGGGCGAGGTGCTCGCGACCTCGGACGTGCCCGGTGGCGTCGTCAACATCCTCACCGGCCTGCGCGCAGAGCTCGTCCCGGTCCTCGCCGCGCACGTCGATGTCGACGCCCTGGACACGTGGGGCGTGCCCGAGGCGATGCGCGTCGAGACCGAGCAACTCGCCTCAGACGACGTGAAACGCCTGTCCCGCCGCCCCACAAAGGTGCACGAGGCCCGCTTCGACTGGCTCGACGACCGGGCCACGGAGCGCCCCGAATGGATCGCCGCCTTCCTCGAGATGAAGACGGTCTGGCACCCGATCGGGACCTGAGCGATGGCTGTCCGCCCTGACCCCGAGGTCGGCTTTCGTCGTCCGGGCGATCACCTGCGCGGTGACCGCCTGGTCGAGCGGCGCGTGTTCATCCAGGCATCGCCCCGGGCGGTCTGGGCGGCGCTGCACGATCCGGCAGCGTCGGCAGCCCTGTTCCCGGAGCTCCGGCTGGGGCCCGCAGCACCGTCGTGGCCGGCGGCAGCGACGACGCGGACGGCAAGGGCGAGGCTCGGTCTGCTGCGCGAGCATGCCCAGGTCGAGAGCCTCGAGGCCCGGCCAGAATCCGTGTTCCGCCTGCGGGTGACGGGATCGGGTTTCGAAAGCGAGTGGGGCTGGCGTCTGGAGCCGGTCGCCGGCGGGACGCGGGTCGTCCATGCCGCCACGTTCGAGCCGGTGGACCGCTGGACGATCATCCTGGTGCGCCTGGGTCGCCACTCCCTGGAGGCCCGCGTCGAAGCGCATCTCCGGGCTCTCAAGGAGCGGGCGGAGCGGGCCGAGCGGGCCGAGCGGGCCGAACGACCGTCGTCGCCGGTGGCTTGACCCTCCTCGGGTGACGGACCGCGACCTGACCCCGGACGTACCGTTCGCCGGGTTGCGACGTCACGCCCGCGCGCTCGTCGCCGGAGCGGTCCTCCTGCTCGTCCTCTTCGTCCTCGTACCCGACATCACGCCCCGACCCTCGGGCCTGCCGCCCGTCCAGCTGGTCCGTGGCCGGATCGTCGAGGTGCTCCCAGAGGTGGATCCATCCACGCCGAACGTCCGGATCGAGGTCGCCCAGGGGATCGAGGGTGGCCCCGCGACCGGTGAGATCGTGGAGGGCTTCCTGCAGGGCCCCACCGGCCTCGAGGCTCGCCCGGAATTCGCCGCAGGTGACGAGGTCATCGTCAACATCTCCACCGACCCCGTATTCGGCTTCGTGGCGGTGAACGACCGCTATCGAGTGCCGACGCTGGCTCTGCTGCTCGGGCTCTTCGCGGTTGCCGTCACCATCGTCGGCGGGTGGCGTGGTATCCGCTCGCTGATCGCGCTCGCGTTGACGCTGGCGGTCATCGTCCGGCTGGTCGTCCCGCTGATCCTGGCCGGGTGGGACCCGGCCTGGGTCGCGATCGGCGCGGCGTCGGGTGTGACCGTCGTCACATTCCTCCTGACCGAGGGTGCACGCCGGCAGACGGTCGCGGCGGCACTCGGCACGGCCATCTCGCTGACTCTTGTGGCCGTGCTCGCGTCGATCTTCGACACGCTGTCGCGGTTCACGCCATTGCGCGGCTCGGAATCGGCCGGGTTCCTCATCCAGTTGGGCGGGACGGAGGTGGACCTGGGTGGGCTCATGCTGGCCGCGGTGATCTTCGGAGCCCTCGGGGTCCTCGACGACGTGACCGTCACGCAGGCCGCCACGGTCCAGGAGCTGTACGAGACGGATCCGCGTATTGGTCGCCTCGCCCTCGCCGGGCGGGCGATGAACGTGGGTCGCTCGCACATCGCGGCCACCGTCAACACCCTGGTGCTCGCCTATGTCGGCGCGTCGCTCCCGCTCATCGTGCTGTTCGCAGCCGGTCGCCAGGACCCGGCGCTCGTGGTCTCGGGCGAGGTCGTCGCAGTCGAGGTCGTGCGCGCCCTGGTGGGAAGCATCGGGATCGTCGCGGCCGTGCCGATCACGACGGCGATCGCGGTGGGGCTCATCGGCCGGCGGATCCCCTTCATCGGGGAGGGGACCGGCATCCGCCACGCGCCCGGCTGGGACTGACCGCGATGACGGTGATCGACAGCACGCGCCCGCACAGCGGCTCGTCCAGCCGCGCGAGTATCGGGCTGATGGCGACGGTCATCGTCACTGTGCTCGGATCGGCCACGGTCATCGTGCTCTGGACGCCGGGGCTGCCGCTCGCCATCCGGACCACCGAGCTGGACGTCGTCGTCCATACCCTCGGAGCGACGGTCTGCCTGCTGGCGGCCGCCTTGAGCTACGCGCGCCATCGCGAGCGTGGCGGATCCACGGGTCTGCTCGAGTCCTCTGCGTTCCTCGTGCTGGCGACGGCCAACCTGGTCAATCTCGGCGTCGTCGTCGCCGCTGCCGAGGAGGCCCTGGGGATGACCATCGAGGCGCCCGGCCAACTGCCGCTCTACTTCTGGTCGGCCGCCCGTCTGCTGGCGGCGGCCTCGCTCGCAGCCGGTGCCTCCAGGGCCATCGCCGACCGCGTCGAGCGAGTCCGTCAGCCTCGTGCCGTGCTCCTCATGCCGACTGCGTTGCTGCTCGCGATCGGCCTCCTTCTTGTGCTGGCAGGGGACCGCATCCCGGTCCTGGTGGACCCGGCGGCGCTACGCCAGCTGGTCGCGGACCCTGGGTCGCCGGCCCTCCTCGCGACGAACAGCGCGCTGCTGCTGCTCGATGGGACGTCGGCGGCGTTGCTCGGGCTTGGAGCCTACGGCTACGCGCGCGGCCCGCGCCGGGGCGGCGGCATCCCGCGGTCGTACATGGTGGCGGGCCTGCTGGTGGCGATGTTCTCGCAGATCCATTACGTCCTCTATCCCGCCGTCTACTCGGGCCTCGTGTCCATCGGCGACGGGCTACGGATCGCCTTCTATTGCGTTCTCCTCGCCGGTGTCCAGGCAGAGTCGCGAGCCGACATGCAGGCACTCCGGCAGGCCAACACGCGGCTTCGCCTGTTGGCCGCGGCCGAGGCAGACCGCACGGCCATCGCCGAGCGCGCCCGCATCGCACGCGAGCTGCACGACGGTTTGGCCCAGGACCTCTGGACGGCCAGCCTGGAGTTCGACCGCCTGGCCGGCGACCTGGGCGGCCAGACACCCGCTACGACCGCCCAGCTGACCCGGGTTCGCCATGCGTTGGACTCGGCCGGCGACGAGGCACGCGACGCGGTCGCCACGCTGCGTGCCGGGTTCGACGCCGGGCTATCGTTCGCCGATGAACTGCCTCGTCGGATCCGCGCCTTCGCAGATCGAACCGGGTATCCGGTGGACCTGCACGTCGATCCCAATGCGACGCTACTGCCCGGCGTCGTCGCGAACGAGGTCCTGCGCGTGGTCGACGAGGCCCTGCACAACGTCGCGAAGCACGCCGATGCCACGCGAATCCGCGTCCAGATGATCCAGGTCGACGACCGCCTGACGGTCAGCATCGAGGACAACGGCCAGGGCTTCGACGGCCCGCCACCGGCCACCGGCCACGGCATCGCCGGCATGAGCGAGCGAGCTGCGCTCCTCGGCGGCGACCTGGAGATCCGCTCCTCGGCCGGCGGGGGAACGGCCGTCTGGTTCAGCCTGCCGACGGGCGGTCCGCCGTCGTGACCACCGGTTGGCGCATCCGGGTCGGGCGGGACGCCGAGATGGAGCCCGGGGAGCGGCTGCGCATCTTCCTTGTGGAGGACCACGCGCTCGTTCGGGCCGCAGTCCGCCAGGCACTCGATTCGGCAGGCGACCTGCAGGTCGTCGGCGAGACGGCCGATGCCGAGGAGGCGCTGCGCTGGATCCCCGACCTTCGCCCGGATGTGGTGATCGTCGACATCGACCTGCCGGGGATGCGCGGCACGGAGCTCGTTCGTGAGCTGGCGCCGAGGTTTCCCGATATGTGGCTGGTGATGCTCACCATCTCACGCTCGGAGCGCGACTTGCTCGACGCCATCCGCTCGGGTGCCCGCGGCTACCTGCGCAAGGATCTGAGCCCGGACGCCCTGGTCAAGGCGATCCGCGACGTCCGCCGGGGGGTCATGCCCATCAACCGTCGTGACGCCAGCGTGCTCATCCAGCGCCTGGCCGAGGGGGCCGGACGGCACCGGACCGTCGGTGGCGGCGCACGGCCGGAATTGTCATTTCGCGAGAACGAGGTCCTCGCTCTGCTGTCCGAGGGGATGACCGATCGGGAGATCTCGGTGGCCCTCGCGATCAGCCGCCGCACCGTCGAATCCCACGTGCGGAGCATCCTGGACAAGCTCGCCGTGAAGAGCCGACTGGAGGCCGCCAGGACCCTTCGCGATCCGGGCACATCCGAGACTCCGTAGGTATGTAAGGGGCGCCCTCCCGGGTGCGCTCAGGGCGCACGCCGGATGCCCCCAGCCTGATGGCATGCCACTGTTCTTGGCCGGCGGGGGCCGACCCAGCATCGGCTCCTCGCAGGCTTCAATGAGGGGAACATCGTCACCACGCCTTCCTTCAGGGACCGCATCCGGGCCGGTCTGCGCGGTGCATCGGGCACCCTTGATCGTGACGCTACCGAGTGGGGCGTGTCGGCGACGATGGCCCGGACGATCCTCACCGTCCCGCTGGTGGTCGCGCTGCTGGTCGCTGCAAGCATCCCGTGGCGCGAGGCGTTCCTCTTCTTCGTCGAGGAAGACCATCTCCTCGAATGGCTACAGGTCGGCATGGTCCTCGGCATCGCCGTGTGCGCCGCCACGCTGACCGTCCGGCTGTTCGGCCTCGGGCAGCGATCGCTCGGCCTGATCTACCTGGTCGGCGCGGTGGCGGCCGTCTTCATCGCGGGCGAGGAGATCTCGTGGGGGCAACGGATCTTCGGGTGGGCGACACCCCATGAGCTGGCCGAGCTCAACCGCCAGGGCGAGACGAATATCCACAACATCGGCAACATGCTCAAGGCCTTCAATCTGGTGATGCTGATCATCTCGGCGGTGGCCGTCGTCCTGCCCATCGCCCGCATCCGACGGGTCGGCCATCGACCGATGTCGGTCGAGGAGATGACCCTCATCCCGCCGTTGTTCGTCGCCTCGGGGTTCGCGATCGCCTTCGCATACCGCTTCGTGCGCTTCACGCTCGTCCCCGACGGCCGCTTCGTGGTGACCCATTACCAGGAGGTAGCCGAAGCCACCTTCTACCTCTCGGTGCTCGTGTTCCTGTTCATGGCGATCCGCCGCTTGCAAGCCATGGACCGGGCGCCGGCGCCGGCAGGCTCGAGTTGATGACGTCTCCGGATATCGTCACATTCAGTATTGACTGAATGTTCCGATATGTCTAATATCTTGCCGCATGACGCCTGGGGAAGAACACCTCGTCGAGTCGATGGCCAGGATGCTGGCGACCGGTGGCCTGCCGCTCGCCGCCGCCCGCATGTGGGCGTACCTCCTCGTCTGCGAGCCGTCTGAACAGACGGCTGCGGATCTGGCGGAGACCCTGGACGCGAGCCGTGGCAGCATCAGTGGATCGGCGCGTCTGCTGGAGACCGCGGGCCTCGTACGGCGCTCCGGTCGCAAGGGCGATCGACGCGAGTATTTCAGCGTCCCGCCGGGATCGATCGTCCAGATCCTGAACGCACGGCTGCCGGTCACCACCGCCTGGCGCCAGCTCGCAGACCACGGGCTCGAGATTCTCAGGGACCGCACACCCGAGTCCCGGGCCCGGCTCCAGGAGGTCCGCGACGTTTACGCCTTCATGGAGCAGGAGCTCCCCGCCATGCTCGAGCGGTACGCCGAGCACCGAAAGGAACAGGACGCATGACCGCGGTCATCCACACGGAACGATTGACCAAGAGCTACGGCCCGCACCGGGGCATCATCGACCTGGACCTGGACGTCGAGGAAGGCGAGATCTTCGGCTTCCTCGGCCCCAACGGCGCGGGCAAGACGACGACGATGCGGGTCCTGCTGGACCTCATCCGCCCCACGTCGGGGCGCGCGGAGGTCTTCGGCATCGAGACGACCGCCGACCCGGTCGCGATCCACCGGCGGCTCGGCTATCTCCCCGGCGAGTTCGACCTGTACGACCGGCTGACAGGCGCGGACACGATCGCCTACTTCGCCAACCTGCGCGGTGGCGTCGACCGAGGGTACGTCGCGGAGCTCATCGAGCGCCTGGATCTCGATCCGAGCCGCCGCTTCAAGGAGTACTCGAGAGGCAACAAGCAGAAGGTCGGGCTGATCGTCGCGCTGCAGCATCGTCCGGACCTGCTGATCCTCGACGAGCCGACAGCCGGCCTCGATCCGCTCGTCCAGCAGTCGTTCTTCGCGATGGTCCGTGAGGCCCGCTCCGAGGGCCGCTCGGTCTTCCTCAGCTCGCACATCATCGGCGAGGTCGACCGGACCTGCGATCGAGTCGCGATCATCCGCGAGGGCCGTCTCGTCCAGGTCGACCGAATCGAGGCCATCCGCCGGCTCGCGTTCCACCACGTCGAGCTGACCTTCGCGAGCCCGGTCGCCACGGCGGTCTTCGAATCGATCGACGGCGTCAGCGACGTCGAGGCCGAGGGAAACACGATCGGGATGCGGGTGAGCGGTCCGATCGGTGCGGTCATCGCCGCGGCCGCGCCGCACGGCCTGATCGACGTCGTGAGCCGCGAGCCCAACCTCGAGGACGTGTTCCTCGCGCAGTATGGGGCCCACCATGGCGACTGACGTTCGTCTCCTGGGCGCCCGCCGCGAGATGCCGTGGTCGCGGCTCATGGGACTCCGCTCGATCTACGCCAAGACCGTGCGCGACAGCCGTCGCGCGGCACTCGTGGTCGGTGGCCTGGGCGGCCTGTTCATGCTGGCCACCGGAGCCCCGTACGGGCTTGAGTTCGGGTCGATGGCGCTCCGCCAGACCTTCATCACGGGAATGACCGCGCTCCCGGCCGCGCTTCGCGGGCTGCTCGGCGAGCCCATCAATATCGAGACGCTCGGCGGGTTCATCTCCTGGCGCGTCGGCAACACCATGCCGGTCATCCTGGGACTCTGGTCGGTGCTCGCGTTGTCCGGCACGCTCGCCGGGGA
>CAZFXH010000129.1:0-5820 GCA_964522905.1 uncultured Anaerolineaceae bacterium | reverse complement strand
GTCCAGGTCGGACGCGAACTGCGCGAAGGCCGCCAGGGCGCGGTACTGGGCGAGGTCCAGCTTCAATGGCGCCGCGACCTTCTTCATGGCCTTGGTCTGCGCCGCCGAACCCACGCGCGACACCGAGATTCCGATGTTGAGTGCGGGCCGCTGGCCGGCGTTGAACAGGTCGGTCTCCAGGAAGATCTGGCCGTCGGTGATGGAGATGACGTTGGTCGGGATATACGCCGACACGTCGCCGGCCTGGGTCTCGATGATCGGCAGCGCCGTCAGCGACCCTCCACCGTTCTCGTCATCGAGGCGCGCCGCGCGCTCGAGGAGGCGGCTGTGGAGGTAGAAGACGTCGCCTGGGTAGGCCTCGCGACCGGGCGGGCGGCGGAGCAGCAGGGCCATCTCGCGATACGCCCAGGCGTGCTTGGAGAGGTCGTCGTACACGCAGAGCGCGTCCTTGACCAGTCCCTGATCGCCGACTTCGACGCCGTTCTCCATGACCTCTTCGCCCATCGCCACGCCGCTGTAAGGGGCCAGGTACTGGAGCGGGGCTGGGTCGTCGGCGCTGGCGACGACGACGATGGTGTGGTCCATCGCGCCGTGCTCCTCGAGGATCGCGACGGTGTTCGCGACGGTGGACAGCTTCTGGCCGATCGCCACGTAGATGCAGACGAGACCTTTGCCCTTCTGATTGATGATCGTGTCGATGGCGATGGCCGTCTTGCCGGTCTGGCGGTCGCCGATGATCAGCTCTCGCTGGCCGCGCCCGATGGGGATCAGCGCGTCGATGGCCTTGATGCCCGTCTGGACCGGCGTGTCGACTGACTTGCGGACGATGACGCCGGGGGCGATGCGTTCGACCGGACGGTTCTTGGTCGAGGCGATGGGCCCCTTGTCGTCAAGCGGTCGCCCGAGCGCATCCACGACCCGGCCGAGCAGGCCCTGGCCGACGGGCACTTCGACGACGCGACCGGTGGTCTTGACCGTGTCGCCTTCCATGATCGCCGAGGCGTCGCCGAGGATGACCGCACCGACGGTCTCCTCCTCGAGGTTCAAGGCCAGGCCCATCACCCCGTTCGGGAACTCGAGCATCTCGGACGCCAGGGCGCCGTCGAGGCCGTAGATCTGGGCGATCCCGTCACCGACTTCGACGACCGTCCCGACGTTGCGGGTCTCGACGCCGGAATCGAAGGCGTCGATCGCGGACTTGATGATGCTGGTGATCTCGTCGGAACGAATGGCCATGGGTCTCAGATCTCCTAGAGGGCGCCCGAAACGAGGCGGTTGCGCAGGCGCTCGAGGCGGCTTCGGACGCTGCCGTCGACCAACAGGTCGCCGAGTCGGACGACGAGGCCGCCCAACAGCTCGGGATCGACGTTCAGGTCGAGTTCGACACGACGATCCGTGGAGCTCGCGAGGCGCTCCTTGAGGGCAGAAACCTCGTCGGGCTCGAGGGGCAGCGTGCTGGTGACGGACGCGCGGGCGATGCCCTGACGCTCGTCGTCGAGACGGCTGAATTCCGCCGCAAGGCGGGGCAATTCCTGGATCCGGCCGCGCCGGAGCATGAGTCCGAGCAGGTTCATGACCTTTGGCCCCACGAGCCGCCCGAAGGTGGCCTCGGCCGTGGCGATCCGGGTTTCGAGCGGGATCGCGGGATTGGCCAGGGCACGCCCGATGCGCTCCTCGCCAACGACCGCGGCGGCGGTGTCCAGGTCCTTGCGCCAGGCGTCGAGCGCGTCGTCACGCACGGCAACCTGGAAGGCGGCCTCGGCGTAGCGGCGCGCGGCTGACTTTCGACGAGCCATCAGCGGGATGACCCGCCGATGGGCGTGCTGCGCAGGAACTCCTCGACGAGGCGGCGTTCACGTTCGCTGGTCATGGTCTCGCCGACGACCTGGCTGGCGGCCTGCAAGGCCAGGTCGGCCACCTCGGCCCGAAGCTCCCCGATCGCCCTGACCTTCTCCGCCTCGATGTCGGCGGCGGCCCGAGCGCGCAGGCGCTCGAGCTCCTCCTTGGTCGCAGCGATGTCCGCGTCACGGGACTCCTGCGCGACCTTCTGGGCACGCGTCAGGATGTCGTTGGCCTCCTTGCGAGCCTCGGCCAGCGTCGCGACGCGCTCCGCCTCGGCGTTCTCACGATCGGTCCTGGCCTGTTCCGCGTCCTTGAGGCCCTGCTCGATGCGCTCCCGGCGGTCCGCGAGCATCTTCGAGACGGGCTTGAACGCGAACGTCCAGATGATCGCCAGGAAGAGCAGGAAGTTGGCCGAGGCGATGATGACCTGGAACAGGTTCACCTGGAAGAGCGGCCCGCCCTCTGCCTCGGTCGTCAGTCGGACGACCTCATGCCCGATCCCGGACGTGAGGGCCAGCAGGTCCACGATGTCGTCTCCGATCCCTGAGTCGACTACGCGGGCTGGATGAAGATCGCGAGCAGGCCGACGACGATCGCGAGGACGCCGAGGCCCTCGGCGAAGGCCGCGAGGATGATCGCGATGCCGCGGATCTGTCCGGCTGCGTCCGGGTTCCGACCGATGGCCGTGGCCGACAGGCCGCCGAGGATGCCGATGCCGATGCCGGGGCCGAGCACCCCGAGAGCAGCGAGTCCGGCGCCGATGTACTCCATGTCGTTCAGTTCCTCCTACTCCCCGAGCGGGCCGCTCGGGTTCATTGGACCGTGGGTGGGCTGCGCCTTGGGCGGCGCGTCAGTGGGCGGGCTGGAGCCCGGATGGCTCCCGGCCATCGATAACGTCGATCGCTTCCTCGGCGACCTGGCCTTTCTCTTCGTGGTGACTTTCGATGGCGAGCACGATGAACATGAGTGTCAGGACGCTGAAGATGAGGGCCTGGATCGCATTGAGCATCAGTTCCAGCGCGATGAGTCCGATCGGGATGATCGCGATCGTCAGGGAGGTGATGACGCCGAGCGCGACCTCCCCTCCATAGATGTTGCCGAACAACCGCATGGACAGTGTCACGGGCTTCACGAATTCGAGCATGAGCTCGATCAGGCCGACGAACATCGCGATGATCCCCGCGCCGATGCCGTGACGAAATTCATACACCGGGAAGAACTTGCCGAGATACCCGCCGACGCCCAGGTGTCGGAAACCCTCGATGTGGAAGATCAGGAAGCTGATCAGGGCCAGGCCGATCGTGATGTTCACGTCGCTCGATGGCGCCCGCAGGAAATCGACCCGGCCGACGAACGGCACGAGGCCGACCCAGTTGCAGAACAGGATCAGCAGGAAGAACGCGGCGAAGATCGGGATATACGGACGAGCCTTTGGTCCCGCCAGACCGACCCCGAAGTCGCTCAAGCCCTCGTAGAAGGCCTCGAACACGTTCTGCGCCCTCCCCGGGACGAGTCTTCCGCCGCGGGTCATCAGGATGGCCCCGCTGAGGACGATCGCCATCACGATCCACATCGTGACGATGGTGTCGCTGATGGTCGGTGAGAACGTGACCAGGCCGTCCGAATGGGTGGCCTCTCCCAGCGAGAAGACGGTGTGCGGCGCGGGGAAATGCAGGGTGCTCTCGATGAAGCAGACCGGGAACGAACAGGGTTCGCCGGGGACGCCACCCTTCGGGAACGGCGGGAACAGGATGAACGCCGCGATGTCGACGAGGATGACGGAGGCGATCAGGAGGAACCATCGGGAGGACAGCCCGCGGCCCGACTTCGATTCGGGCGCCGGCGCCGTTCCGGACGGCTCCGCGACCGAATCGGTCGCGGACTGCTCGCTCGACACGCTGCCTCCACACACAGGAGCGCGGCGTGTCGCCGCGCTCGGTTCCTACATGCCGGCCCGTTCGGCCGACTATTCGATCGTCTTGAGAAACCTGCTGACCAGTCGGTAGATCATCAGCGTGCCGGCTCCTGCGCCGATGAAGAAGCCGATGATCAGAAAGATCGGGAGGGTCCCGAGTTGCCCGTCGGCCCAGTAGCCGGCGAGCACGCCGATCAGGGTCGTGACCAGGAGCGTGAGGCCGATCTCCGAGAAGAGGGCAAGGTAAGCCAGCCCTCGGCCGGGCTCGATCATGGGCGACCTGTCAAGGCAGCGAAAGTGTAGCAGCTGCGCGCCTCGCGTCGCCACCGTGAAGGCCCGGACTGGGTGTCGCCCAGGAAGGGCTGGGCGCACGGCCACCTGGTGGCGTCGCGTTTGCACGGAGGACCCGGGTCCAGCGCGGTCAGAGGCCCGGCGAGGCCACGCTGGGCTCGGGCGTCGGGGTCGGGGTCGGGGTCGGCGTCGGCGAGGCCACGCTCGGCTCGGGAGTCGGCTCCTCGGTCGGCGTGGGCGTGGGCGGCGCGGTCGGCGTCGGCGTGGGCGACGGCGTCGGTGTGGGCATCGGCGTCGGTGTCGCTTTCGGTCGGACCGTCGGGCGCGGTGTGGCGGTGGCGGTGGACACCGCGGTCGGCGTCGGCGTTGCGGCTGTCGTCGGTGACGGGGAAGCGCTGACGGGCACCGTTGGCCCAACGGTCGATGTCGGTGGATCGCTCGGGATCGGAGACGGGGGCGGCACCTCCGCGCCCGGGCTGGGTGGCGCCGGTGTCCCCGTGGCCGACAGCACGCCGCCTTCGCTGCGCGGCCAGATCACGAACGCCGCGAGCACCAAGGCCACGAGACCGGCGGCCGCGACCGCTCCCTCCCGTGACACGGATGCCCGACGAGTCCAGGTCGGCACGACCGTGCGAGCGGCGACGGGATGCGCCTGGCGGTCGGGCAGGTCGCGGGCAGAATGCGACGCCGCCGTGCCGGCGATGACGAGTCGTGTCGGGGCGATGGCTGGTCCGCCGGCAGCCGCACGCCGGCGGTCCTCCTCGGCTGACGCAAGGGCGATGCGAGCGCGTTCGGCGCGGCCCTCGGCCCGGGTCGAGGTCGGCCGCCCCAGCGCCTTGCGCAGCAGGTACAGCCCGTTGGAGGCGTCCAGAATGTCCGCCGCTCCGGCGAGGACCCCGGGTCGATGGGCATGCGACCCGCGGTGCCCGTTTCCGTTCCCGGTGCCGCTCTCGTCGCTGCGGCTCTCGGTGCGGAGGAACACGGTGAGTGCCGTTCCGCCGGCCGCTGCCGCGATGAGCAGGAGGATGGGCAGTTCCATCGTGGCGGCGATGCTAGCACCCGACTCCCGGCGTGCTGACGCTCAGCGCCCGCCGGCGCCGGCCGCGTCGTCTTCCGTCGACTCGTCGCCCTCGGTCGAGTCGTACGACGCTGCCTCGAGCTCCTCCGGCCGGCGGAACGCGCCACGCGTCGGGGCGAAGAGGATCAACCCGGACACGATGAACACGCCCAGGAACGCGTACAGCTGCGTGACATCCGAGACGAGCAGCGCGAGCACGCCGAGCGCGGCGCAGATCCCGTAGATCACCAGGACCGTGTCGCGATGCGACAGGCCGAGGTCGAGCAGGCGGTGATGGATGTGTGATCGATCCGGCGCGAACGGCGACGCGCCCCGGGTCACGCGACCCACGATGATCCAGAAGGTGTCGATGATCGGGACGCCCAGCACGAGCAGCGCGACCGCCACCTTGGCTGAGCCGAGGATCGACAGCACCGCGAGCGTGTAGCCGACGAACTGGACGCCGCTTGTCCCGCTGAAGATCTTGGCGGGGTGGAAGTTCCAGCGCAGGAACCCGGCCAGCGCCCCGGCCAGGGCGAAGCACAGGACGGCGATCAGCGGCTGGCTGACCTTGGTCGTGAGGCTGATGAGCCCGAGCGTCACGCAGGCGATCAGCGCGACCCCGGTCGAGAGGCCATCGAGCCCGTCGATCCAGTTGATGCTGTTCATCATGCCGACGATCCAGAAGACCGTGAAACCGACCGAGAACGGCTCG
>CAZFXH010000128.1:0-9381 GCA_964522905.1 uncultured Anaerolineaceae bacterium | reverse complement strand
GAGCTCCACCGCCCCGGAATCCGAACGGGCAAGCAGGAGCAGGTCGTCGACCATGGCAGTCAAGTGGTCGACCTCGTCGCGGATGTCGGTCAGGGCGCTCCCCACGCTGGCCACCGGCTCCGAGGCATGGCGTCCGAGGTCGTCGACACTGGCCCGGATGACGGTCAGCGGGGTCCGCAGCTCGTGGGACGCGTCCGCCGCGAATTCGCGTTGCCGGCGCAGCGCCTCACGCTGATCGATCAGCGACCGGCGGATCGGGACGAGGGCCCGACGCGCATAGACCGCCCCCACCCCGGACGCGGCGAGCAGGGCCACCAGCCCACCGACGACGAGGACGATCACGAGGATCCGGAGCGTGCGCTCCTCCGTGGTGCGGTCGCCGACGATCTGGAGGTAGAACGGCTGGCCGCGGAACCGGACCGGATCGGTCAGGACGCGGACGGGGGTCGTCAGCAGGGTCTCCTGGAGGTCGCCAGACGTGACGGCCGCTGGCTCCACGCCGGGCAGCGCCACGGTCACCACGGTCGTGGTGATCGTGGCGGAGCGGATGTCCCGCTCCCCGGTCGCCTTGGCGGCTTCCACCGATTCCACGACTGGTAGCCCGTCCGGCACTCGAAGGCCCCGACCCACCGGGCGCCCATCGCCATCGACGACCATCGTGAACGTGCCCGAATTCGGGCCGCCGAAGCTGAGTCCACCCTCCGGCGGTTCACCGCCCGGGTCGCGGCGCCCGCCCGTGATCTGGTTGGCCTGCGTCACGAGCTGCGCCGTCCCTGTCGCCGTGAGCGAGCGTTCGACCGCGATGTAGAGGATCGCGCCCAGGACGAGAAGGACGGCGAGCGTGATGCCGCCGCTCCACAGCGCGAGGTTGATCCGGACGCGCCGGAGGAGTCGCGCCTCCTCGGACGTGACCTCCGGCCCGGTGCCGGCCGCGGGCGCCGGAGTGACGCGGTCAGGCATCGGCGAGGCGGTACCCCACGCCGCGCACGGTCTGGATGAACCGGCCCGCCGACCCCAGCTTGTCGCGCAGGTAGTGGACGTACGCGTCGACAGCGTTGGGGGTCACGGCCACCCCGAACGGCCAGGCCTGGTCGAGCAGCTGATCGCGCGACAGGGTCTGTCCGGCGTGCCGCAGCAGGCACTCGAGCAGCGAGAACTCGCGTGGGCTGAGCTCCACGCTGGCGCCTTCGACCGTCACCCGCCGCGCCGTCTCGTCGAGCGTGATCGGCCCCACGACGAGCTTGGGGGCGGTCCGGCGACCTGCCGGCATGCCGCGACGCGACAAGGCGCGCAGCCGAGCCGACAGCTCTTCGAACGCGAACGGCTTGACGAGGTAGTCGTCCGCCCCAGCATCGAGCCCCGTCACCCGGTCGCCCACCGTGTCGCGGGCGGTGAGCATGAGGATCGTCACAGCGGAGCCGGCAGCGCGCAGCCGCCGGGCGACCTCGAGACCGCTGATATCGGGCAGGCCGATGTCGAGGATCACGCACTCGATGCCGGGGCCGTCCTCGGCGATCTCGAGTCCGCTCTGACCGTCGGTCGCGAGCTCGACCACGTGCCGGTCGTCTTCCAGGAGGCGCTTGAGGAGGCGCCCAAGGCGAGGATCGTCCTCGATGACGAGCAGGTGCATGTCGGTCAGCCTAGCAACTCATCCGGAACTACCGGGAGACCGTGACGTCGCCAGCGGTGAGGTTCGGGGTCGTGGACCCGCCGTTGCCGCCCTGGATCCCGCCGCCACCATCGACCTTGACCGACACGCCGTCGCCGATGGCCACGTCGCTAGGCGCGGCGTCGGTCGCCTCGTGGTAGGTCGTGTCGCCGTCGAGGGCGAACGTCATCTCCTCGCCGTTCTCGAGCGTGAGCGTGAGGCTGTCGGCATCGACCGAGGTGACCGTTCCGTCGATCGCCAGGCCGCCGCCGAAGGCGAATCCGCCGGGGCCGCCGGCGCCCGGAGCGAAGCTGCCACCGGGACGCACGATGGGTCCGTTGGTGAAGTTGCCCCCTCCCGGGAATGCGCCGGCCGGCGCCGTGGATCGCCCGACCGCGAACGCCACGCCGCCGACGGCCAGGATCGCCGCGCCGATCAACAACAGGTTGAGGACGCCGCCGGACTTCGCGCGCGGGGCGACCGCCACGACCGGTGCGACGGGAGCGACGGGCGCACTCAGTGCGGGGGCGGGGCTGGGCACCGGGGCGACCGGTTGGGTCGGGTCCATGGTCATCGAAGGGTCTCCTTCACTCGTAGCGCAGGGCGCTGATGGGGTCCAGGCGGGCCGCCTGGCGGGCGGGCCAGACGCCGAAGACGACGCCGACCAGCAGGCTGAACATGACGGCCGCGACGACCGTCGATGGATTGAAGGCGAAGCCCCAGCCGGCGATCTGGCCGATGAGGGCCGACACGCCGAGGCCCACGGCGATGCCGATCAACCCGCCGAGCAGCGACAGGGTCAGCGCCTCGACGAGGAACTGGGCCAGGATGTCGCGGCCGCGCGCACCGATGGCCTTGCGGATGCCGATCTCGCGGGTCCGCTCGCGGACGGACACCAGCATGATGTTCATGATCCCGATGCCGCCGACCACAAGCGAGATCGATGCGATCCCGCCCAGTAGGAGCGTGAGGGTGCCGCTGATCGAGGATGCGGCGTCCAGCAGCTGGGTCTGGTCGAAGATGGCGAAGTCGGCGTCGTCCGTGGCCGCGAGTTCGTGGCGGTCGCGCAGGAGCGTGGTGATCTCCGCGTTCGTGGCGGTCATGTCGGCCGTCGGCGCCACGCTGACCCCGATGCTCCGGACGCTGTCGCCGCCGACGAAGTATTTCTGCACCGTCCCGATCGGGACCATGATCTGGTCGTCGGGATCCTGGAACGACGCGCCACCCTTGGGCTGGAGGATGCCGATCAGCGTGAACGGGATGCCGCCGATCGAGATCTCCGTCCCGAGGTCGGTGGCATCGAGCTCGAGGGCCTCGGCGGTCGAGGCCCCCAGGACCGCCACGCGCAACGCGCGGTCGACGCTCACGTCGGTCAGGAACGTGCCCTGCCAGACGTCGTAGGCGCGCACGCTCGCGTAGTCGGCCGTGGTCCCGACGATGTTCGTGTCGGTGGACTCATCACCGGCCCTGACGGTCAGGCTGGTCGAGGCCTCCGGTGCGACCCCAGCGACCGATGCCAGCTCGTCGATGGCGTCGGCGTCGTCGAGGCCGAGGCTCGTCGAACCGCCGGAGTTCTGGGTCGTCGGGTTGATCGTCAGCAGGTTCGTGCCGAGGCTCGCGAGGCTCGATGTGATGTTCGATGTCGTGCCCTGGCCGACCCCGACGAGGGCCACGACCGACGCCACCCCGATGATGACACCGAGCATGGTCAACGCCGCCCGCAGCCGGCCCGTGCGCAGGCGCGAGAGCGCCAGGCGGAGCAGCTCGACCGCGCTCATGCGGCGATCCGCCCGTCGAGCAGGTGGACCTGACGGTCCGCCGATGCCGCGACGTCCGCGTCGTGGGTGATCAACACGATCGTTCGACCCGCGCGGTGGAGCTCGCGAAGCAGCGTGATGACGTCGGCGCCGGCGTGGCTGTCGAGGTTGCCGGTAGGCTCGTCGGCGAGGATGAGGGCCGGTTCCGTCACGAGCGCGCGGGCCACGGCCACGCGCTGCTGCTGGCCGCCGGAGAGTTCCGTCGGCTCATGGTCCACGCGGTCGCCGAGCCCCAGGCGCTCGAGGGCGGCCCGGGCGCGTCGAACGCGCTCCGCACGGCTCACACCCTGGTACAGCAGCGGCGCCGCGACGTTATCGAGCGCCGTCGTCCGTGGCAGCAGGTTGTACGACTGGAAGATGAAGCCGATGGACCGGCTGCGGAGCCTGGCCAGGCCGTCGTCGTCGAGCTCCGCGACCGCGGTGCCGGCCAGGCGGTACGTCCCATGGGTCGGTCGGTCGAGGCAGCCGAGGATGTTCATCATCGTGCTCTTGCCGGAGCCGGACGGCCCAACGATCGCGACGAACTCCCCGGGCTGAACCCCCAGGCTCACGTCGTCGAGGGCGGGCACCGCGACCCGGCCCATGTCATATACGCGGCTCACCCGCTCGAGCGAGATGATCGGCGTGGTCATGGCGCCTGCTCCACGACCACATTCGGGCCATTCCCGCCGCGGATCGGGCCGCCGCCGGGGATCCCGATCCCGCCGCCGTTGCCAAACCCGCCATTGCCCTGGCCTACGGCGCCGATCAGGTCGGATGCCGTACCGGTCACCACGGCCGTGCCCTCCGCCAACCCGGACGTGATCTCGGCCGTCGTGCTGGTCAGGAGCCCGACCTGGACTGGCTGGCGCTGGGGCGTGCCGTCGGCGCCGAGGGTCATGACCGCGTAATCGCCGTCGCCGCCCTTCAGCGCGCTGCTGGGCACCGTCAGGACCCCGGTGGCGCTGGCGATCGTGATCGTCACGTCGGCGCTCATGCCGGCGCGGGCGTCGGCGGGTGCCCCGGCGAGGGTGACGGTGACGGGGAAGGCCACCACCCCGGACGAGCCATCGCCGGCCATCGGCGAGATGGCCGTGACCGTGCCCTCGGCGTCGGTCCCGAGCGCGTCGATGCTGACCGAGGCCTCCTGCCCGAGCTCGATGCCGGCGAGGTCGCTCTCGACGACGTCGGTCGTGACCTGGTACGTCGTCGAGGCGATCACGATGGCGGGGCCTGCCGGAGCGTCGAAGCCGGCTCGGATGCTGACCTCGGTCACGACGCCGGCGATCGGGGCTTTGAGCGCCGCCGCCTGGATCTGCTGCTGGATCGTCCGGCGCGCCTCGAACGCCTGGGAGTGCTGGTTCTGGGCGCTGTACAAGGCGAGCTTTGCCTGGCGTTCCGCGTCGGTGTCGTCGGCGTCCTGCGCGTCCTCGAGGGCTTCCTTGGCGATCTGGACGTTGATGTTGGCGCCGCGGACATCGGCGGTCGCCCGCTCGAGGTCGACCTCGAGGCCGGTGGTGTCGGCCGTCGCGAGCGTGTCGCCCTCCGCGACGGTGTCGCCGACCTTTGCGGTCACCTCGGTCACGGGCCACGAACGCTCGCCTGTCGGGGCGGGATCGTCGTCCCCGACGAGGTACGGGTCGGCGCCGAAGAGCAGGCCGTACGACTCCGCGGCGGCAAGCGTCCCGGTGGCGGCCACATCCTCGGTGACGTCGCCGACGGTCGCGGGGGCGGTGATGTACTCCGTGCTGGCGGCGGCGTTCGCGCCCAACCCGCCGAACGTCACGGCCAGCGCCCCGATGCCGATCGCCACGAGCACGACCAGCACGACAAGCTTGAGCTTCATGTCGATCCCTTCCCAAGTCCGATCCCTGCGTCCGTCGGTGTCCGCCGGAGGCGCCACCTGAGATCGCCATGGAAGCCGCGGCCTCTGAGACGGGCGTGAGAATGGGCGTGGTCGCGCGTAGCATCAGCCGGCCATGACCACGCCCGAGCCCCACGCCTCCCGGCGTCGGCCGCGTCGCGAGGCAGCCGGGATCCGCCAGCTGCCGTGGCGGCGGCTGGTCAACCCGTATCGCCCGGTCGAGATCCTTTCCGCGGACCAGGTCGAGGCGATCCACGTCGCGTCGCTGCGGATCCTCGCGGAGATCGGGATGGAGGTCCTGGGCGACCGGGCGCTCGACGCGCTGGCGGCGGCCGGGGCGCACGTGGACGGAGAGACGCGGATGGTGCGCATCGATCCCGCGCAGGTGGAGGAGCTCGTGGCGTTGGCCCCGCGCGAGTTCCGGTTGCACGCTCGGAACCCGGAACACGACGTGCTGCTGGGCGGCTCGAATCTCGTCTTCTGCGCCGTCGGCGGGCCGGCGTTCGTGAGCGATCTCGATCGCGGTCGGCGGCCGGGGAACTTCGCCGACTTCGTCGATTACGTGCGGCTGATCGGGGCGCTCGACGTGCTCCACCAGGAGGGGGGTGGGCCGCTGGAACCGACCGACCTGCCGGTCGAGACCCGTCACCTGGACCAGTACCGGACGTTCGCGACCGAGCTCGACAAGACGTGGCACTGCCTGGGCACGGGCGCCACCGTGGTCCACGATGCGATCGAGGTCGCGACCCTCATCCGCGGCGTGGACCGGGACGCCCTCGCGCGCGAGCCGTCGCTGATCACGATCATCAACACGAACTCGCCACTGCGCCTGGATGGCCCGATGAGCGACGGGTTGATCGAGATGGCCGTGCATGGCCAGCCTGTCGTCGCGACGCCGTTCACCCTGGCCGGGGCAATGAGCCCGGTCTCGCTCGCCGGGGCGATCGCCCAGCAGAACGCGGAGGCGCTGTTCCTCGTGACCCTCGCCCAGATCGTGCGACCGGGCGCGCCGATGGTCTATGGCGCGTTCACCTCGAACGTGGACATGCACACGGGATCACCGGCGTTCGGGACGCCGGAATCGGTGAAGTCGCAGTTCGCCAGCGGCCAGATGGCCCGGCGCTACGGGCTGCCGTGGCGATCATCGAACGCGACCGCCTCCAACGTCGTGGACGCCCAGGCCGCCTACGAGGCGGAGATGGCCGTCTGGGGCGCCGTGATGGGCGGCGTCAATTTGCTGTACCAGGGCGCGGGCTGGCTCGAGGGCGGGTTGACGGCCTCGTACGAGAAGCTGATCGTGGACGCCGAGATCCTGCAGATGATCTCGGAGGTCCTCCAGCCGATGGTCGTCGACGAAGGGTCGCTCGGGTTCGACGCGATGGTCGACGTCGGGCCGGGCGGCCATTTCTTCGGGACCGCACATACGCTCGAGCGCTACGAGACGGCGTTCTACGAACCGATGCTGTCGGACTGGCGGAATTTCGAGACGTGGCAGGCCGACGGCTCGCATACCGCTACCGAGCGGGCGAACGGCATCTGGAAGCGCCTGCTCGCCGAAGCGGTGCCGCCGGCGCTGGACCCGGCGATCGTGGAGGCGCTGGACGCCTTCGTGGCTCGCCGCAAGCGCGAGATCGGCGGCATGCTGAACACGCGACCGCGTTGAGGGCCCGTTCCTACGCCCCGTGCTACAACAGATTGGACAAGGAGGCTGGACCGGCATTGACGGACGCCATCGGCGCGATCGACCGCTTCGATCGATGGGCCACCAGGGTGATGGCGGCCCATGGCATCACCGCGCTGCGCATCGCGCTCGGCATCGTCTTCCTGTGGTTCGGGGCTCTCAAGTTCTTCCCTGGGCTGTCGCCGGCCCAGGACCTCGCCGCCCGGACCATCGAGGTGCTCACGTTCGGGGTGGTGCCGCCGGCGGTCTCGCTGCCGGCCCTCGCGGCGTGGGAGGTGGCCATCGGCCTCGGCCTGCTTATCGGGCGCTGGATGCGAGCGACCCTGCTGCTGCTCTTCGTCCAGATGCTCGGCACGATCACGCCCCTCTTCCTGTTCCCGGCGGAGACGTGGCTGCAGGCGCCGATCGCCCCCAGCCTCGAGGGCCAGTACATCATCAAGAACATCGTCCTCGTGGCCGCCGCCATCGTGCTGGGCGCCACGGTCCGCGGTGGCGAGCTGAGCCCGGAGCCCGTCGTCGCCACCCAGGCGACCACGTTCACCGGCCGCCCGGACGTTGACCCCGAGGCCGGCCGCAAGCCCTGAGCGCGCTACTCCGGGTCCGGGAAGAACCCAGGTGAGGTCGGTGCGCCGTCGTCATACCGCGCCAGCCAGTCGACCGTCATCTCGCGGTAGCGGGTCAGCCCCTTGTAGTCGGCGAGCTCCGGCGGGAGCGTATCGAGGACCCGGTGGAGCCGGCGCGCCCACTTGGGGATGGTCACGAGCTCGGCCATGCTGATGAGGTAGCACCGGATCGGGAACACGATGGCGTTGGAGCGCGGGAGCCGCCAGAAGCTCTGCAGTTCCACCCGGAGATGCACCTTCTCGCCGACGTTGTCGATCGTGACCGTGGCCCGGTCCGTGCCCCAGTGCGGGTAGCGCTCGGGACTCGTGTCGAGCCGGGGGTTGATGGTCATCGTCCAGTTCAGGCGCCGGACCGGCTGGCCCGGGCGGACGTTCAACAGGAACTTCAGCGCCCGATCGAAGACGCCGAGCTCGTGCGCGAGCGGCACCGGGCCGTGCCACTCCATGAAGTTCATCCCGAGGTCGAAATCGAGCGACCAGTCGGCCTGGGTCGTCACCATCCCGGCGTCCATCCACAGGTTGCCGTCGCGCTGGTCGACGATGACGAAATCGCCCTGGCTCTGCCGCGTGACGTATTCCATCGGGCCGTAGGGCAGGGTCGACTCGTCGCCGAAGGTGAACGTGTCGTCGATGCCGAGCGGGCGATTGATCCAGTGCCATCGATCCCCGTCCCGCTCGAGGGTGAAGTGCTCCGGGTATGACCCGGCCTGGCACTCCATGAGCAGCTCGAGCAGGTCCCAGCCGGCCAGCGTCATGTGCGGCATCGACTGGCAGCGCAGTGGGTCCTCAGCGAGCACGAGCGCTCGATCGCGCATCTCCGCGACGTAGTGCTCGTCCACATCGATCGGGTGCTCGTACGCCGTGCCGACGGGCCCGGGCGTGTGCGGTTCGATATTGACCGCGTACATGTAGTGGTCCTCGTGGAACGGGAACGGGAAGCGCCGGATCCCGGCCGCGCTGTTGCGGAATGAGAAGTCGTCTCGGAACGTCTCGTCGCGGAACTCGATCGCGGTCATGGTTCATCCTCCGCGTGACCCCGGGTCATCGCTGCAGCACGATGGAGGCCCCTTCGAAGCGCGACACGCAGGGCATGATCTTGCGCCCGGAGGCCTTGTCCTCCGGCGACAGGAAGTGGTCGTTGTGCAGGATCCCTCCCTCGTACGAGATCACGGGCGTCTCGCACTCCCCGCAGGCACCGCCCCGGCACATGTAGGGGGCATCGACGCCGGCCGCCTCGATCGCTTCGAGCATGCTCTGGTGCTCGCCCACACGGACGGTCCGACCGGTCAGGGCGAGCGTGATGTCGTACGGCGCACCGGACGCCGGGGCCAGGAAGCGCTCGCTGTGGAGCGCCTGTGCCGGCCAGCCGGCAGCGGCCGCGGTGTCCAGTACCCAGGCCATCATCGGGGCGGGGCCGCAGACGTAGAGATGGGTCCCTATCGGCTGGGCATCGAGCAGCCCGTCGAGGGGGATGCGGTCGCCCATGTCGTCGCAGTGGACGTGGACGCGGTCGCCGTAGCGGCGCTCCAGGTCGTCGAGGTACGCCCCGTGCTCTCGACCGCGGACGGCGAGGTGGAGTTCCACGTCGCTCCCGGCGGCCTCGTGCTGCACGAGCTGCGCGAGGAACGGGGTGATTCCGATCCCCCCGGCGATGAGCAGGTGCCGACGCGCCCGCCAGTCGATGGGGAAGAGGTTGACCGGCCGGCTGATGGTCAAGGTCTGGCCGACGCGGACCTCTCGATGCAGGAACAGCGAGCCGCCCCGCCCGG
>CAZFXH010000127.1:0-2244 GCA_964522905.1 uncultured Anaerolineaceae bacterium | reverse complement strand
TCCTCGTCCCGGAGCTCGCCGACGGTGGTCGCGGTCGCTGTGCCGAACCGGCCCACGGCATGGTCGGCCGGATAGGCGCGGGTGAGCACGTCGAGCTGCGCGAGGCCCCGGGGGCCGTGACGGCCGGGCAGTGGCGCGGGCCCCAGGGCCGCTGCCGCCGCCGCATCCGTTCCCGGCCGCAGCATCGCGAGCGGCACGACCAGCACCGGCCGGGACGCCTCGAACGGCGTGGCGATGAGGGACTCCGACGCGATGACCTGGAGGCCGGCCGCCGGATCGAGTCCGAACCGGAGTCGCGCCTCGGTCACCAGCGCGTCGAGCACGGCGCCGCGCCTAGCCGGCCGCGGCGTTCAGGAAGTCAAGGTCCCGCTCGACCACGACCGCGGTCTTCTTTGCCTCGTACCAGTCGGCGAACGCGCGGGCGCGGATCTCCTCGAGCTGGCGGCCCTCGGGTGTCCGCTCCTCCTCCTTCGCGACGTGGAAGAGGAAGTCGCCGTCCTCGCCCAGCGTGACCACGGCCGAGGTCTTGCCGATCGGGGCGGCGAAGATCGCCGTCCCGAGCTCCGCCTCGAGCTGGCCGCGGGCCACCCAGCCGAGGTCACCGCCGCGGCTGGCCTCCGGTCCCTCGGAGAAATCGCGCGCCAGCTTCGCGAAGTCGGCCCCGCCGTCGGCCTGCGTCTTGATCCTGGCCAGGTCCGGCGAATGGTTGATCACCTGGACGATGTGATACCCGAACTCGGTCTCGATGGGGGGCAGGATCTGGCCGTCCGTCGGATTGGCTTCGAGGATCGGTCCCGAGAACGTGGCGACATAGCTGCCGTCCGCGCTGACGTAGGCGCCCAGCTCGCCGCCCGACCCGGTCGGACCACGGGCGCTCTCCTCGTCGCTCTCCGCTCGGGCTATGGCGTCGAACTGGGTCGGGTCCGCCTGGAGCTTCGCGTAGGCGGCGTCGGCATCGGTCTTGGCCTGGGCCCACGAGGGGTCGTCGGGCGGGATGGTCCCGCCCTGGGCGCCAGCCGGGTCGTCCTTGGGCGAGTACAGGATGTGGCGGACCTTCACGGCTTCATCGGGCAGGTCCACCGTCTCCTTGCTCAGGTAGATCTGGCGCACGTCACGCTGGGGCCCGGGCTTGATGGCGTCCGCGACGATCTTGTCCTCGAGCTTCTCGCGGACCGCGTCGGTGCGCACGACCGCGCGGTACTTCGCGAGGTCGATCTCGTCGTTGACGAGCTTGTCCGTGTACAGGGTGTCGACGGTCTCGGGCTCGATCTGTGTCACGCGGCCGATGCGGAAGATCCCGTCCTCGCCCTCGACGACGGCCGTGGGCGTGTCGATCTCGGCGGCGAACAGCGCCTCGAGGAAAGCCTCGTCCTCCTGGCTGCCCTCGGCCTGCATCCAGCCGAGATCCCCCGCCTGCGACGCCGTGGACGCGTCCGTGGACACCGTCTTCGCGATGTCCTCCCAGGTCTTGCCACTCGCGATATCACGCACTGCCGCGTCGATCTTCGTGCGAGCGGCGGCCACCTGCGCCGCAGTCGGCTCGGTCGCGTCGGCGTCGACCTCCGGCGCGACTTCGATGACCCAGGCGTGGCGTGATTCCGGCATCGTCGCTTCCTTCGTGAGCCGTGCGTCGACGTCGGCGTCGGTGACCGTGACGCCCTCCGTCGTGGCCAGGTCCGCCTGGATCCGGCCGTCGACGATGCGCTCGAGGGAGATCGCCACGATCTGCTGCGCCTGCTGGCCGACGATCTGGTTCTGGAGCTCGGCCTGCGACTCGGTGAGGCGGCCGGCGGCCCTCTCGGTGGCGATCCGGCGAGTCGCCTGGTCCAGGCGCCACTGCTCGACGAGCACGCGATCGCGCAGCTCGTCCTTGGTGATGGACTGGCCGGCCACGCTTCCGACTGGCACCAGGTGGTCGTTGTAGTAGGTCAGGGCCACGGCGACGGCGAGGATCAGGACGGCCACCACGACGACGATGGCGAAGCCGAGGTTGAGGTAGAAGTTCTTCCGGTCGCGGCTCTCCCAGGACGGCTTCTGGGTGCGTTTGACGACGGGGTTGGCTCGAAACGTCATGGGCTGGCTAGGTTCCTGTGGCAGCGTCACGGACCGACGTCCGGGAGACGCCGGGTTTGGATGTGGGCCGCGGCATGATACACCGACCGCTCAGACAGGGACCTCCGCAAGGGCGGTCGCGAGTCGCTCGATGACCCGGTCCTGGTCGTCGCTGGTGAGCGACGACGACGA
>CAZFXH010000126.1:0-2818 GCA_964522905.1 uncultured Anaerolineaceae bacterium | reverse complement strand
ACATCATCACGAGGCCGCCATCAACCGCCAGGACCTGGCCGGTGATGAACGCAGCCTCGTCGCTCGCGAGGAAGGCGACGGCGTTGGCGATCTCCTCGGTCGTTCCGAATCGCCCGAGTGGGGTCCGCGTCGTGATCTCGGTCTGGAGGGCGTCGGGCAGGTCCTTGGTGAGCTCGGTCAGGACGAAGCCCGGCGCGACGGCGTTGCAGGTGATCCCCCGCGACGCGAGCTCGCGGGCCGTCGCTTTCGTCAGCCCGATCAGCCCCGCCTTCGCCGACGAGTAGTTCGCCTGGCCCATCTGGCCCGCCTGCCCGGACACTGACGTGATGTTGATGATCCGGCCGCCCTTCGCCTTGAGCATCGGCCGCGACACGGCCTTGATCGCATAGAAGGCGCCGAACAGGTTCGTCTCGAGGACCTCGCGGAACGCCTCGACGCTCATCCGCATGATCAGGTCGTCGCGGGTGATCCCGGCGTTGTTGACCAGGATGTCGACCTTGCCGAAGGTGTCGAGGGCCGCCTTGACGAGGGTCTCGGCGGCCTCGGGCTCCGTCACGTCCGCCTGGACGGGCAGGGCCTTCCGACCGAGTCCCTCGATCGCGGCCGCGGTCTGCTTCGCCGCCGCCTCGTTGCCGCGGTAGCTGAACGCAACGTCGGCTCCCTGCGCCGCGAGCCGGAGCGCGATCGCCCGCCCGATCCCGCGCGAGCCACCGGTGACGACGGCGCTCTTGCCGCTCAAGTCGATCATCAATCCCTCCTTGATGCCGTCACCGCCGCGGCACAGTTGGCCAGCTATTCACGGGCGGACTACTGGGCCGGTTTCTCGGCGATTCAACGCCGCGATGCGAGTCTCGATGGGCCCCGACACGCACGCGGGATGCTCGTCGATGCCCTTCCAGGCGTTCGGACCGAGCCTATCAGTCTCCGGATGGATATCTGGCCAGTAGGGTCGGCGGCCGCGTTTCAGCCGACCGGTTGGCGGGCGTGCTCTGGCTCGCCGGGGACGACGTCGTCGAGCGGCACGTCGACCGTCCCCGGCCGCGCCATGAGCTCCGCGAGGGCCTCCGGGATCGGGTCGACCGAGTCCCAGTCGACGGGCAGCCGCACCGCAACGTCCTCGGGGCGGACTGCCGCGTCCCCTGCGATGCCCCGGGCCGGATCGGCGGTCCAGTTGATCGTCACCGCCCCGCTCGTGAAGCCAGCCCCGAATGCGACGATCACGACGTTGTCGCCGACCTTGACGTGTCCCTCGTTGACCGCCTCGGCAAGGGCGATCGGGACGGAGGCGGCGGACGTATTCCCGTACTTGTCGAGGTTGACGAACATCTTGTCCATCGGCAGGTCGAGGCCCTTGGCGACGGCCTCGATGATCCGGATGTTCGCCTGGTGCGGGATGAACAGGTCGATGTCGGACGGCTGGAGGCCCGAACGCCGGATGGACTCGAGCGCGGTCGAGGCGAGCGTCCTTGTCGCGAAGCGGTAGGTCTCCTTGCCCTCCATCCGGATGAAGTGCTCGCCGCGAGAGATCGTCTCGCTCGACGGCGGGCTCTTCGCGCCACCGGCAGGCAGCCAGATCATGTAGGCGCCGCGAGGTTCGGTCGTCATCTCGACGCCGAGAGCGCCGCCCGGCTCCTCGCTCGCCGACAGGACGACCGCCCCCGCCCCGTCGCCGAAGAGGATGCAGGTGCCCCTGTCGGTGTAGTCGAGGAATCGGGTGAGCAGCTCCGCGCCGATGACGAGCACGTGCTTCGCAAGTCCCGCGGTGATGTAGGCCTGGGCGGTGGCGAAGGCGTAGACGAAGCCCGAGCAGGCGGCCATGACGTCGAACGCGGCCGCCTTCGTGTTCCCGATGGCCTCCTTCACGAGGGCCGCGGTCGACGGCATCCAGTAGTCGGGGGTGAGGGTCCCGAGCAGGATCAGGTCGATGTCTTCAGGTTCGATGCCGGCCGTCCGGATGGCCCGCAGTCCCGCGACCGCGGCCATGGAGGCGGTCGTCTCGTGCGCAGCGGCCACGCGTCGCTCCCGGATCCCGGTGCGGCTCCGGATCCACTCGTCGGAGGTGTCGACCATCCGCTCGAGGTCGGCGTTCGTGAGGACCTGGGCCGGGGCATACCTCCCCCAGCCTGTCACGTGGGCGTGACGGATGGCGTCGTTCACAGCGGATCCACCTCGATGAGCGGCTGCTTCGCCTTGACGAGCGCACCGCTTTCGGGCACGACTCGAACGACGCGACCGGCGAGCTCGGACTTGATCTCGTTGAAGAGCTTCATCGCCTCGATCAGGCCGACAACCTGGCCGACCGCGACCTCCCGGCCGACCTCGACGAACGGCGCCGAGCCGGGCGCCGGGGACCCGTACCAGATGCCGGTGAGCGGTGCCTTGATGCTGGGACGGGACGGCGGCGCGGACGCTTCTCCGGCCGGCGCGACCGACGGACCCGCGGGTGCGGGATCGGTGGCCACCGCGGCCCCGGCCGCGACCGGGACGGGTTGGGCGATCGCCACGGGCTTGCGGAGGATGAGCGCGGTGCCCCCCACCTCGACCTCCAGCTCCGTCAGGTCGCTCCGCTCGAGCATGGCGCCCAGCCGGTCGATGAGGGCGAGAAGCGATGCGTCCCCGGTATTCGCGGGGACGGGTGCCAGGGAAGGCGTCCCGTCGGTGGCTGCGTCGGCGTCGGTCGGATCGGCCGCGATCGCGTCCACGTCGGCGTCGACGGGCCGCTCGAGCTCGTCGTTCATTCCTCCCACCGCCTCAGGATGATCGCGGTGTTCTGGCCGCCGAACCCGAACGAATTCGACATCGCGACCCGGATGTCGTG
>CAZFXH010000125.1:0-5178 GCA_964522905.1 uncultured Anaerolineaceae bacterium | reverse complement strand
GACACGCTCAAGCGGATCGCCGACGGTCGCATCGAGGCGACCGTTCCACGGGCCGACCTCGGGGCGGCCCAGACACCGCAGGGCGTCCGACGCGGGATCCTGCGCGACGCGCTCGCCGGACCGTCGGTGGAGGAAGCGACCTGGACCGACGAGGCCTCCCTGCTGGAGGCCTGTAGAATCCCCGTCCACGTCGTTCCCGGCGATGCCGCCAACCTCAAGGTGACCGTGCCCGCCGATCTCGCCCGCGCCGCCATCCTCCTCGCCGGCTCCGATCGGAGCCGACGGACGGGGATCGGCCACGACGCGCATCCGTTCGGACCCGGCGAGCCGTTGCGATTGGGAGGCATCGACATCCCGGGCGCCCCGCGCCTGTACGGCCATTCGGACGGGGATGTCGTCCTGCATGCCCTGGCCGACGCCCTGCTGGGTGCCGCCGGGCTCGGGGACCTGGGCCGGATGTTCCCGGCCGATGCGTCAACGCCCGCCGGGATCGACAGCGGGACGCTGCTCGCAAACGTCCTCGCGCGCCTGGGTGATGACGGCTGGAGGCCGGCCGGGGTGGATCTCACGATCGTGGCCGCTCGGCCACGGCTCGGCGGGCATCTCGATACGATCCGGGCGTCGATCGCGGGCGTCCTGGACCTCGCCCCGGACGCCGTCAACGTCAAGGCGTCCAGCGGCAATCTCGATGGTTCCGAAGGAGCCGGACGATCGATCTCGACGCTCGCGCTCGTCACGATCGAGGCGCGGCTGTGAGCGAGATCCGCCTACTCGACACGCTGACCGGCGAGATCCGCCCCCTGGTGCCACTGCGCGATGACGGCATCGGCGTGTACTCGTGCGGCCCGACCGTGTACGGCCCGGCGCACATCGGCAACTTCCGCTCGTTCCTCTTCGCCGACCTGCTCGTGCGTCACCTCCGGTGGCGCGGTCACCTCGTCCGCTGGGTCATGAACATCACGGACATCGACGACAAGATCATCCGCGGCGCCGCGGCCGCCGGGATCGGGATCGATGAGCTTGCGAACCGCTATCTCGAAGGTTTCCTGGCCGATGCCGACGCGCTCCGGATGACTCGCCCAGACGTGCTGCCGCGCGCCACCGAGCACATCGACCAGATGGTCGCCCTGATCGGGACGCTGCTCGAGCGCGGGCACGCGTACCGGACCGACGACGGCTCGATCTTCTTTCGGATCGCGTCGTGGCCCCAGTACGGTCGGCTCGCGCGACTGGACCCCGAGCATCTTCGGGTGGGCGAACGCGTCGAGGCGGACGAGTATGCGAAGGACGACGTCCGCGACTTCGCGCTCTGGAAAGGCCCCAAGGCCGGCGAGCCCTCGTGGTCGACCGCGATCGGGGAAGGTCGTCCCGGCTGGCACATCGAGTGCTCCGCGATGAGCATGGCCCACCTCGGCCCCTCGTTCGAGGTCCACACCGGCGGGATCGACCTGATCTTCCCACACCACGAGGACGAGATCGCCCAGAGCGAAGCCGCCACGGGCCAGCCCTTCGTCCAGACCTGGCTGCATTGCGCCCACCTGCAGTCGAGCGGGTCGAAGATGGCCAAGTCGAAAGGGAATATCGCCACTCCGACCGAGCTCATCGAGGCCGGTGTGTCGCCGCGAGCCTTGCGCTACGCGCTCATCGCAGTCCACTACCGCGCGAGCCTGAACCATTCCGACGACTCGCTGGCCGCGGCCGCGGCCGCCGTGTCCAGGATCGATGCCCTGGTCGCCGCGTTGACGGCCTACCGTGAGGATCGACCCGACGACGACACGCTGCCCGGCGCGCTCGCGGACGCCCGGGCGGCTTTCGGCGCCGCGCTCGACGACGACCTCAATATCTCCGAGGCGCTGGCCGCGACCTTCGACCTGCTTCGCGACCTGAACCGCCGGATGGAGATGCGCTCGATCTCGACCGACGACGCGGCTCGCGCGTTGGACCTGATGCGCGACCTGGACCAGGTGCTCGGCGTGCTGCCGGACGCCGATGAGGACCTCTCGCCCGAGCTCCGCGGGATGCTCGACGAGCGAGTGGCGGCTCGAACGGCACGGGACTGGGCAGCCTCGGATCGTTTGCGCGACGAGCTGCTTGCACAGGGCATCGCGGTCGAGGACACGCGCGACGGCCAGCGTTGGCGCCGGCTCGTGGAGGCCGGACGTGGCTGACCGGCCGCGCGAGGACCGTCGGCGCGGGAGCGGCTGGCGTCCCGACGGACCGCGCCGCGACGGGCCCCGCCGTGACGGTCCACGGCCTGGGGGACCGGGGCCGGGAGGTCCTCGGCAGGGCGGGGCGCGACGAGACGGGCCGGGTTTCGGGCCGCGGCGGGACCGGCCGCCGTTCGACGGTCCGCGGAGCCGGCCGCCATATGACGGCCCCAGGGACGGCCCGGCATTCGACGGCCCGCGATCCGACGACCCGCGATCCGACGGCCCGCGAACCGACGGCCCGCGACGGTTCCAGCCCCGCCCCTCCGGTCCGCGCGATGGGCCGGAACCGTGGCGACGATCGGGGCCGCGTGATGAGCGCGGCCCAAGCGGTCCACGCGGCCCGGGCGGCCCCGGCCGGCAGGATGCTTGGCGGCCTTCGGGTCCTCGCCCCGACCGCGGTGGTCCGCGACCCGGACCGGGCGATCGATCCGGACCGGGGGCGCGGCCACGGCCGTGGGATCGGGGCGAGGACGAGCGAAGCGAGGGGCAGCGCAACGAACCGTGGCGCCCGAACGACCGCCGACCCGGCCCCGATCGAGACTACCGAGACCGCTCGGGACCGCGCCCTTCCGATCGCCCGGGTTACGGGCCGCGCGGGGGCGGGCCACCCGGTCGCCGAGCGTTCGGGGGCCCACATGGCGGCGGCCCGGGTAGCGATCGACCGTACCGCTCGCCCGCAGACGGGCGCCCGTACGATCGCGACCGCTTCGAGCCCCGATACGGCGGACCGCCCCGCTCCTCGGCTCTTGCCTCGCCGGAGGCGCTCGGGCCCGAGGAGGAACTCGTTGCCGGTCGGCGTCCCGTAGAGGAGGCCTTCGTCGCTCGACGCCCGGCGATCCGGCTGCTCGTTGTGCCGCAGCGCCGGGCCGCCCTGGAGAAGCTCGTGCTCCACGCCACCAACCTGCGGATCCCGATCGTCGAGGTCGAAGGTGGCTCGCTGACCGCGCTCGCCGGCTTCGATGGCCACCAGGGCGTCGCGCTCGTGGTCGAGCCGCGGGAGTTCGCGAGCCTGGACGACGTGCTCGCGCGCGCCGTGGAGCGGGACGAGCCGCCGTTCCTCCTCGTGCTCGACTCGCTCGAGGATCCGCACAACGTCGGCACGCTCCTGCGCAGTGCCGAAGCCGCGGGCGTGCACGGGGTCCTGTTCCCGACGCACCGCCAGGCGCCGCTCAGCCCGTCGGCCGTCAAGGCATCGGCCGGTGCCATCGAGCATCTCCTGCTCTGCCCGGTCGACGACCTGCCCGGCGCCCTGAGCGATCTCCACACGCGTGGCGTCCGGATCGCCGGGGCCGAAGGCGATGCCCCGATGACTGCCCGCCAGAGCGACCTGCGTGGCCCGCTCGCGATCGTCGTCGGCAGCGAGGGCCAGGGTCTCGGCCCCGCGGTCCGACGTCGCGCGGACCTGTTCATGCGCATCCCGATGAAGGGGGCCGTGGGCTCGCTCAATGCCGCCGTGGCTGGATCCATCCTCCTGTTCGAGGCGCTCGCCCAGCGTGACCCGAGCGCCACGCCAAGGGCCGTCCCGACGATAGGGGACGCGAGCCACGATGAGCTCGCGACGGCCGATACGACGCGGAAGGGCCGCGGGCGCAAGGGACTCTCGACCGAGCCCGAGGGTGTCCTCCCCGACGCGCCGGACGATGGCGAGGCAGCAGCCCCGCCCGAGCCGACCCCTAAGCCACGCGGGCGCAAGAGCCTTTCGACCGAGCCGGACGCTCCGTCGCCCGCGGGATCCGAGAAGGTCGATCCGGCGACCGAGGCCGACGAGAACGACGCGGCAGCCGACGAGGCAACCCCGACCAAGACGAGACCGAAGGCCCGGACGCGCAAGAGCCCCGCGCCCAAGCCCGAGCCCGAGCCGAATGCTGCGTCAGCGGGATCGGAGGACGCCGCGGCCACCGCAGTGGCCAAGCCCAGGCCCGCACGCCGCAAGCCCCGTTCTCCCGAGCCTGCCAGCCCCGCGGACCGCGCGGCGGGATCGCGTGAGGACGATCTGCTCCCGGCGGATGGTGCCGGGAAGGGGTCCTCCGGCGGTCCATAGCCCGGTCGATGCTCGCCGCGTGTTCATTCGCAACGTATCCGGAGCTCGAACCTCGCTGGTCCGGTCGGGCGAGGACGCATGAACGCTCCGTCGCTCACGTCATGTGCATCGGCGCCGCGAATGACCGCCGCGAAGGCGTCCCGGGCGGGTAATCGCGATCCATAGCCCGAAAATGAACATGGCACGTGCACGTCCGGTTCCGAACCGGCGGCGCGGGGTGGCACGAGTGCCCTCGGCCGGTGCTCGTGACATTGCTGGGACCTCGTGACATTGCTGGGACGGAGGCCCTGAGACCCCCAGTGCTTGACCCCCCACGCTTGACCCATCACGGCGGGGAGCCCTATCATTCCCCGGCGCCGAAGGGTCTTCTGCGGTAAGGCCCTGCCCGTCGCGCCGACGTAGCTCAATTGGTAGAGCAGCTGTTTTGTAAACAGCAGGTTTCGGGTTCGAGTCCCGCCGTCGGCTCCAGTGACATCCATACGGCAGCCGGATCCATCACAACGACCGCAGCGCTATCCGGTGCCGACGCCTCAGTGGGTAGGTTGAGCAGGTGGTGAGCTCAGCTGGCTGTAGACCAGCCGCCTTCGGCTATGGGGGTTCGATTCCCTCCCTGCCCACCACTTCAGCAGCGACACCCTCGCGATCGGATCCGGGCCCACATAGCTCAGCTGGCAGAGCACTTCCTTGGTAAGGAAGAGGTCATCGGTTCGAGTCCGATTGTGGGCTCCATCGCCCATCGAAATCCCAGCGGCGAAGCCGCGCCTGTCAAGGAGTGAACTGGTCACGTGGCCAAGAAGAAGTTCGAGCGCACCAAGCCCCACGTCAACATCGGCACGATCGGCCACATCGACCACGGCAAGACGAGCCTCACCGCGGCGATCTCCAAGTACCTCGCCCTGAAGGGCTCGGCCGAGTACCGCGCCTTCG
>CAZFXH010000124.1:0-13778 GCA_964522905.1 uncultured Anaerolineaceae bacterium | reverse complement strand
TCGAACAGCCAGCCATCCCCGTCGGGCAGCGAGTCGCTCGCCTTGGCGAGCATCGGTTCGATGGGCGGCTCGATGGGGGGTCGTAGGGCCATCGCCGGAGTGTAGGTCAGCGGCTCACGGGAGCGTCGCGAGGGCGGCCCTAGCCCGCTCACGACCCAGGTTCCATGCGAAGGGTGAGGTGTAGGCCGCCTCCCCCGACAGCTCGAAGCGGCGCTGGTAGAGCAGCCGCATGACTCGCTCCCGCTCCTGCACCGGCAGATTCGGCAACGCCGCCACGAGGGCCGGGATGGCATCGTGAGGTCTTCGAAGCCGCGGTTGAAGATCGGATCCGCGGACGCGAACAGGACCCACGGTCCCGGGGCCGATGTTCCGGTCGGGGCCGCACCGCGTCAAGACCGAGGCGACCAGACCGATGTGCTGCCGCGCGCACGGCCATGGCGTTGACCGACGATGTGACAATGGCCACCCAACTCCGCTTGCGAGGGAGCGCCGTGGACACGACGTCGGCCGGCAATCAGCAACCCGAAGCGCTCGACCATCCGCTCTATCGGGTCGGGCACCTGCATGGCGACCGGTGGGTCACCCTACGTCCCGACGGACAGCACAGTCCGCGCGAGCACGATCCGGACGGACGATGGTCGGACGGCATCGTGTACCGCTGTGACGAGTGCGGCGAACGGGTGATCGTCGCCGCGGCCTGACCACGGGCGGTCCTAGTCGAATGGGTCCGCTGCCGCTCCGTCGTCATCGAGGTCGACCTCGGAGCTGCCTTCGAGTTCGTAGATCAGTTTCGTGCCGAAGCCCTTGATCTCGTGCTCGCCGATCTCGCGGAACCGGAAATCCGTTCGGATCAGCTCGTACGTGTCGGCGGTCAGCGCGATCGACATCGGCCGGGCGATCGCCTCCATCCGGGCGGCCAGGTTCACGCCAGGCCCGAAGATGTCGTAGACGTACTTCTGGATCCCGACGATCGAGCCGATCACCGGCCCGGTATTGATGCCGACTCGGCACCGCCACTGATGCTTGAGTGACTGGTTCCGGCGCCCGACATAGTGGACGATCCGCAGCGCGATGTTGGCGACGTTCTTGGTGTCATCCGACGATGCGTCGGGGATGCCGGCGACAGCCATGTACGCATCCCCGATCGTCTTGATCCGTTCGCCGCCGTACTGCTCGACGATCCGGTCGAACGCGGTGAACAGGTCGTTCAGCTCGGCGATGAGCGCCGGAGGATCCTGGCTGATGGCCATGTCGGTGAAGCCGGCGAAGTCGAGCATGAGGACGGCGGCGTTGTCGAATCTTCGCGGCGTCGTGACCCCGAACTGCTTCCACTCGTCGTAGACGGTCCGGGGCATGATGTTGAGCAGGAGGCGCTCGACCCGTTCCTTCTCCTTCTGCATCTCACGAGCGTGCTTCTCGACCATCCTCGAGTACGACTCGACCATGTACTCGAGCTCCTTGAGCTTCGAGATGTTCTGGCACTCGACGATCAGCAGCGGTGCGCCTTCCTGGACCGTCGGGGAGACCTGGACCGCGAGGTTGACCGGCCGGTTGCGAACACGGACCTCGGCCTCCACGCGATAGGGCTGGTCCTCATCGATGCGCTTCCTCAAGCGATCGACGTCGAGCTTCGGCAGGTACTCGATGAGGCGGTGACCGCCATCGGGTGCGTCGGAGAACCACTCCGAGAAGCGCCGGTTGCAGAACGTCACCTCGAGCGAGTCGGCCTGGGCGATGGCCAGCCCGACGCCGGCCGATTCCAGGAGCAGTTCGTTGAAGCGCTCGAAGTCGAGGCCTCCGCCGCGGCGCGCCCTGCGCACGCCCTCCGGCTGCTCGTCGACCGTCACGCCAGATCCGCGGTCACGATGATGTCGCGGCGTACACGCATCCTGGCGATCACGGACTCGACGTCGCGATCGCGAAGGCCGAAGTCCTCGAGGGTGGACCGCATGGTCGTCACCGCGCGATCGAATGCCGCCTGGTCGATGCCCAGCCCTGCGTGCGCGAGGCGAAGGTGTTCGTCCGTGTAGCTCGCCGGTCCGTCCATCAGGTAGGCGATGAACTTCGTCTGATGGTCGATGAGGCGGCGCATGTCGACGTCGGCGAAGTAGGGCGCGAGGACATCGTCGTCGAGAACGCGATCGTAGAAGTCCAATACGACCTTGCTCAGCGAGCTGAACCCTCCGACGCGGTCGAAGAGGGTGGGCATCTGGGATCCTCCGCGGCGTGTCACAAGAGTAGCGCCTCGGCCGAGGGGCACGCCTCGGGGCTGAGTGTCGCTCGATCACGATGCCGAATCACCGGCTCGGGTGACTCGGTAGCCCATATCCGCATCTACGCTTGGACCGGACGGAACGGGGAAGACCGGTGCACGGGTGACGGCACACGAGACCCCCGTGGGTCCATGGGGTTCTCGGGGTGCGCGGTCGGGGCTGGGACGACTCCGAAGAGGCTCCTGTTGCGCCAGGACCGCCCGGCCGAGGAACCGCGTCCGGCTCGCGGGCGTCGAGCGGATGCCGCGCGATCCATCGGGTCGCGGGCGCCACCGAGGTCCATGACCATGCGCACCATCCGTCCATCGATCGCGCGGATCGCGCTGATCGCTTCCATCGGGGTCCTCGTCGCGGGCTGCGCCGGAGCTGCCTCAGCCCCCGACCTCAGCAACGTCGGCAATGCGGTCGGCGACCAGGGCGGAGCAGTGCCCGCTGGGGAGGGGTACGGGCGTTCCAACGGCCAGACTGGCGGGGATCCTGCCGCCACCGCCGGGCCGGTACCGCCCATCACGGAGGACGGCGTCGGAGCCGCGGTAGATGACGCCAGGATCATCCGGACCGGCACGATCGCGCTCGAGGTCACCGATGTGCCGAGCGCCCTGGTCACGGCCCGCGACGGGATCCGCGCGATGGGCGGCTACATCGGCGCTTCGCAGACGGAGAACATCGAGGACAAGCCGTACGCCACGATCACCTATCGGATCCCCGCAGACCGATGGGAGGACGCGCTCGACCTGCTGCGCAAGCTGAACGGCCTGACGGCCAAGATCGTCACCGAGTCGACCCAGGCGGTCGAGGTGACCGGCCAGGTCATCGACCTCGAAGCCCGGATCCGCAACCTGCGCGCGAGCGAGACCGCGCTCCAGGAGATCGCGGCGGGCGCGACACGCGTCACGGACGTCCTGGAGGTCCAGAACCAGCTCACCAACGTCCGCGGCCAGATCGAACAGTTGAGCGCCGCGCTCGCGGACCTCGAGGATCGGGCAGGTTTCGCGACGCTGACCGCGACGTTCGGCGTGCCGTTCATCGCTGTCGAGGCGGCCGCTGAGGGCTTCGAGCCGGCCAAGGTGGTGGACGAGGCAAGCGCTAGCCTCGTGAACATCCTGCAGGCCCTGACGACCGCCGGGATCTGGTTCGCGATCGTCTGGCTGCCCTTGCTGCTCGTGCTCGGCGCCATCGTGGCGTTCGTCGTCTGGATCGGCCGGCGACTGGGCCTCATCGGGCGCCGGCGCGGCGCCGACGTGCCGCTGGCGGGGTGATGTGGCCACCCGCGCGTGGCACCATGCGCGGGTGACGGAGACGGCAGAGCGGTATGACCGGATCGCCGCCGGGTATGACCGGTGGTGGGCGCCGGTGCTGCGGCCCAGCGCGGTCGCACTCCTGGAGCGACTGGACAGGGTCGTGGCCGACGGCGCCCGTGACGTCCTGGACGTAGGCGTGGGGACGGGCAATCTTTCGATCCCGGCACTCGGCCGCTGGCAGGAGGTCCGGATCACTGCGATCGACGCCTCACGCGAGATGATCGGCGCCGTTGAGGCGCTCGTAGCGGAACGCCATCCCGGGGCACGCGACCGATTCGTCGGTCGTGTCGCTTTCGCCGCTGAGTTGCCGTTCGAGGACCGGTCCTTCGACGCGGCGATGTCCTCGTTCGTGCTCCAGCTCGTGCCGAGCCGCCCGGCGGCGCTCCGCGAGATCCGGCGCGTGCTGCGACCTGGCGGGTTGCTCGCCCACGTGACGTGGCTGGTCGACGATCGGGCGTTCGCGCCCGATCGCATCTTCGATCGCCTGCTCGCGGAGTATGGGTTCGAGAACGACGACGATCCCCACCGCAAGGGCGACATCCCGTCGGTGAAGCGTGCCGCTGGGGAGCTGCGGAGTGCCGGTTTCCGCGACGTGGTCGCGCACGAAGCCGTCCTGGAGCACGCCTTCACGGTCGACGGCTACATCTCGTTCCTGACCGAGTTCGACGAGGAGAGCCTCTTCGCCGAGATGGGCCGCACGGAACGCCGGCGCTTCCTGCTGCAGTTCCGTGAGCGACTGATGGCGCTACCGGCGGACGAGCTGACGTTCCGGGTCCCGATCGTGTACGCCACGGGGCGGCGCTCCGACGGCTGAGGCCGCCTCGGGTCAGTTCTCCTCGGAGGACCCGCTGTCGCCGCCGGAGTCGGTGGCGCCACCCTCGGCGCCCTCCTCGCCCTCGGCGCCCTCCTCGCCCTCGGCGCCCTCCTCGCCCTCGGCGACGACCGGCTCCTCCTCGACCTCGACGCGCGGCGCCTGGACCTTGGCGATGATCTCATCGGGGTCGGTCAGGAGCGTGACGTCGGACGGGATCGTCAGGTCGCGCACGTGAAGCGCGGTGTCGAAGTCGAGCAGGGACTCGATCGAAAACTCGATCGACTGGGGCAGGTGATCCGGGAGTGCACGGATGCGGACGGTCTCGTTCGGGTGGAGGACCGTGCCGCCGAGCTGGTCGACCGCGTACGAGATGCCAGTGGCCGTAAGCGGCACGTCGACCGTGAGCTCTTCCGTCATCCGCACGAGGAACAGGTCGGCGTGGAGCGGCCGGCGATGGACCGGGTGGATCTGGACCTGGTTGATCAGGACCGGCTGCGCCTTCTCGCCGTCCACCGAGAGGTCCACGAGGGCATTGGGGCCCGTGTGCCGGCGCAGCAAGTCGAAGTCATGCGCGTCGACGGTCACCGGGGTGGAGTCGACGCCGCGCCCGTACACCACGGCCGGCAGCTTGCCGGCCTTGCGGAGGCGGTTCACCTTCTTGCCGGTCACGTCGCGGTGCGCGGCGGAGAGTGTGGGACGGGCGGTGGCCATGGAATGTGGACCTCAGGGCTGTCTGTTCAGTGGTATCGGGCCGCGGCTCGCCGGCGGGGCCGGTGATGGCGAGGCGCCCGGAGCGGGAGCGTAGGGTAACACGAGGCGGGAACTCGTTCGATCGGCGGCCACGGCGCCCCCCGCAGCAGCAACCATGAATGATGTGCTCGCGGGGCACGTTATGGCCGGACCAGGGCTCGTCACCGCCCGCCAGGGCAGTCGACCGGCCGTAGCGTGCTCCCGGGGCACGATACGTCAGTGGAATCGGTCGAGAACGGGCACTGAGGAGAACGGGTTGCCCATTACGTGCCATGGGAGCGAATCCTTCAGGGTATGACCCCCGTCACTCCGGCCAAACAGGGCCTCAACCGAGACCGGTGTAGCATCGGAGCGTGGCCGCCACCATCCTGATCGTAGAGGACGAGCACGCCGTCGCGCGCGGGATCCAGTACGCCCTGCAGCAGGAAGGGTACGACGTGGGCGTCGCCCGTTCCGGCGAAGAGGGCCTCGAGATCGCGACCCGCGAGGCACCGGACCTGGTCGTCCTGGACGTTCGGCTCCCCGGGATCGACGGCTTCGAAGCCCTTCGCCGGATCCGCGCGGCTGGTGCCAAGATGCCGATACTCGTGCTGACCGCCCGTGACGACGAAGTCGACAAGGTCATCGGGCTGGAGCTCGGCGCCGACGACTACCTGACGAAGCCCTTCGGGCTGCGCGAGCTGCTGAGCCGGATCAAGGCGCTGTTGCGCCGCTCGTACGGCGATCTTGCGGACGCGGCCGGTGGGCGCGTCATCCGGCATAACGACCTGATCATCGATCTCGAGCGTCGCCGGGTCCAGCGCGGCGCGCGGAGGATCAGCCTCACCCCGACCGAGTTCGAGATCCTCCGGCACCTGGCGTCGCGTCCGGGGCGGGTCTACACGCGCGGCGAGCTGCTGGAGCTGTTGCGCGACTACGAAGCGCTCGACCAGGACGAGAAGACCATCAATGTCCACGTCAGCCACCTGCGCGAGAAGATCGAGGACGATCCGGCGACGCCGGTTTTCGTCCTGACGGTGCGTGGCGTGGGCTACGCGTTCGCCGAGCGCTGAGCGGCCAGTGCTCCGGCGATCGCGTCCCGTGCGCCGCATCCGCCGGCTCATGCCGCACACCTTCGGCGGCCGCCTCACCGTCGCATTCGTCGCGGTCATCGCGCTTACGCTGAGCCTCGTCTCGCTGCTCGTCCTCAACCGCCTCGACGCCTATTTCGTGCAGCAGCAGAGAGCGGACCTGGCAGAGCGTTCGACGACGGTCTTCGGCTTCATCCGGACCCAGGCGGAAAGCGCCGCAGGACGTTCGCCGGTCGTTGGGGCCGATGGCATCCTGGACGAGGACGTCGTTACGGTCCTCGACACGCCAGAGCGCCAGGCATTCATCAGCGATCGGCTCGGCCAGGCGGACGTCACCGCGCGATTCGGGGTCACCGTGACCATCGGCGATCGGACGACGTTCATCCCCGCGCAGAACGGCACCTTCCAGATGAACCTGCAGGCTCCACCGCGAGCCGGCCAGTCGCGCGAGGCGGCGACGGCCGTGACCGAGCGCTACGGTGGGGGCTCCGCGTTCCAGCGTTACACGCTCGAGATCACGCTGGCGAATCCATCGACCTATCGTGCCTCGGCCATCGCAAACCTGACCAGTCTCCTCGCGGCGATCGCCCTGTTCGCACTGGGGCTTGCGGTCGTCGTGTCCGCCGCCCTGACCCGTCGCTTCACGACGCCGTTGCGCCAGCTCACCGACGCCTCCCGGGCCCTCGCTGAGGGCGACCTCTCGCGGCGCGTGCCGGCGGCCCAGCTGCGGGCGGGCTCCACCGAGATCGGCGAGCTCGCCGTCCAGTTCAACACGATGGCCGACCGCCTGGAGGAGAGCGTCGAGATCATCCGCACTGACCGTGATCGAAGTCGCGACTTCCTCGCCGACGTCTCGCACGAACTGCGCACCCCGCTCGCAGCGCTGCGCACGTTCAACCAGCTGCTGATGGAGACCGCGGGCGACGACCCGGAGGCGCGAACCGAGTTCCTCGAATCGAGCGGCGGGCAGATCGAGCGACTCGACTGGCTCGCCCAGAACCTGCTCGAGCTTTCCAAGCTCGATTCCGGACTCGTGTTGCTGGACCTTCGGCCGGACGACCTGCGCGCCGCGGTCGAATCGGCCGCCCACCAGCACGACTCGACCGCGGCGCGCCGCGGCGTACGAGTCACGATCGATCTTCCGAACGCGCCGATCCGGATCCGCCACGATCCGCCACGCATCGGCCAGGTCGTGGCAAACCTCGTCGGCAACGCGATCAAGTTCACGCCGCGCGGAGGGTCCGTGCGGGTCGACGTGGTATCGACCGACGACGGCGCCCGGATCCAGGTCACCGATACCGGCGTCGGCATCGACCCTGCCGAGCTGCCTCACATCTTCGAGCGGTTCTATCGCGGGTCGCGCGCGAACGAGGCCCGCGGCAGCGGCAGCGGTCTCGGCCTGTCGATCGTGCGCTCGATCGTCGACATGCACGGCGGGACGGTCGAAGTCGAGACCGGGCCCGAGCGAGGCAGCCGGTTCACGGTGCACTTGCCGAGCGATCCTCGAGTCGTGGCGGGCACGCCGTCCGCGGCATGGGCGGACGTCGCCAGTGCCGCGGAAGGATCCGAGCGGATCGCCGCGGCCGCCGCGGCGGACGAGGCCGGGTCGCGGAAGCCGGCCGAAGGTCCCGATGACGCCGCCGCGAACGTGACGGAAACTTCACCGTCCGATGCGTCGGGTTTGAACCCCGCTTCGGCACCCTGAACTGGACGTACCCACCGGCCGCTCACCGCCGATCCAACCGCCGAACCTCCAAGGAACACCCGACCGATGACCGACCCGCAGCATCCAGACGACACCGACGTCACGCGCCGCCACGAGCTCCCGACCGAGCCGCCGGTATGGCCGCCGAGCCCGGACGCCCCAGGGACCGCCGCCGCCGAATCCGCGTCCCCCGTCGTCGATCGCTACTCCCCTCCGTCTGAGACGCGGAACGACTGGTCGCGCCACGAAGGCGAGATCGCGCCAGCGACGACCCCGGAGCGCTGGTATGAGCCAGCCGTCGTCGCGGGATCCGTCCCCCCGACCCCGGCCAGGCCGGCGACGACGTCCCCGGGCGGATCCGGGCGTGGCTTCGGCACGCTGCTCGCGGCGTCCCTCCTGTCGGCGGTGCTGGCATCGAGCGGTACGGTCCTGGCGCTGCGGGCGACCGGCGCGCTGGACCGCGCGACCGTGGCCCCGGCTGGCCCGACCGGGACCACGGTCGGTGCCAGCAGCCAGCCCCGCACCGTCGACGAGAGCTCGGCGACCATCGATGTCGCCGCGGCGGTCAGCCCGGCCGTCGTCCGGATCTCGATCGGTGGCGATGTCGATACCTCGAACGGCATCATCCCGGAGACCGGCATCGGGTCGGGCGTCATCTACCACAGCGCCGGCTGGATCCTCACGAACCGCCACGTCGTCGAGGGCAGCGACAGCCTCGCGGTCGAGCTCAATGACGGTCGCATCCTCGATGGCTCGGTCTACGGTATCGACACGCTCACCGATCTCGCGATCGTAAAGGTCGGGGGCACTGGCCTGCCGACCGCCGCGCTGGGAGACTCGAGCGCGCTCAAGGTCGGCCAGCTCGTGATCGCGATCGGCAGCCCGCTCGGCACGTACTCCAACTCCGTGACCAGCGGCATCGTGTCCGCCAAGGGCCGCTCCATCCAGGCGGATGGCAACCAGAACCTCACCAACCTCATCCAGACCGATGCGGCCATCAACCCCGGCAACTCGGGTGGCCCGCTGCTGGACGGGGGCGGCAACGTGGTCGGGATCAACACCGCCATCGCTAGGGACAGCAACGGCATCGGCTTCGCGATCCCGATCGACATCGCCCGCCCGATCATGGAGCAGGCCGTGGCGGGCCAGAAGCTGGCCCGTCCGTACATGGGCATCGTCTACCGGGCGCTGGATGTCCAGTACTCGGAGGCGAACGACCTGCCGGTCTCCGATGGGGCGGTCATCATCCCCGGCAACGGCCCCGATGGGCCGACGCCGGCCGTCGTCCGGGACAGCCCGGCGGAGGCGGCTGGCCTGCGCCAGGGCGACATCATCGTCAAGGTCGATGGACAGCCGATCGACGGCGACCACCCGCTCGATGCGACGCTGAGCGAATTCGCCCCCGGCGACACCATCACCGTCGAGGTGCTGCGCGACGGCCAGGCGGAGTACCTGTCCCTGACGCTCGCGGAACGCCCCGACCTTTAGGGCTCGGAGTCGCTAGCGCTCGGACCGCCGGCGCCAGATCTCGACGGCCGCGTGGTCGATCGGGCCGCCCAGGTGGACCGCCGGCTTGCGGACCCGCACGCCGACCTCGGTCACCTCGAATTCGGAGAGGATCTCGTGACTGATCGCTTCGGCGATCGCCTCGAGCAGGCGGTACGACGTGGATTCCACGATCTGGCGCGCGATCGCGTACACCCGGCCGTAGTCCACGGTCTTCTCGAGATCATCGTCGACGCCTGCGGGCTGGAGGTTCAACACGAGCTCCACGTCGACCTCGAAGGGCTGCGGCGTGGTGAGCTCATGCTCGTAGTAGCCGTGCCGACCGGTGAACTGCATGTTGCGCAGGACGATGCGGTCGCTCATCGCGGGCTCTCGTCGGCGAGATCGCGCCAGTGGCCGCGCACGATCGCATCGCTGACCCGGGCCACCCGAACGTTGGGGGCCACGTCGTGGACGCGGACGATGTCGACACCGGCGGCGATGCCGAGCGCGGTCGTGGCCAGGGTCGCCTCGAGCCGTTCCTCGACCGGCAGGTCCAGGATGCGGCCGAGCGTGGACTTGCGCGACGTGCCGAGGAGGACCGGACGTCCCAGGGTCGACAGTGCGCCGAGGTGGCACAGGACGGTGACGTTGTGATCGGCCGTCTTCCCGAAGCCGATGCCAGGATCGACGATAAGGTTCTCCTCTGGCACACCTGCGGCGATCGCGCGGTCGAGCGCGGCGCCGAGGTCGGCGACCACTTCCGCGACCACGTTCCGGTCGTAGCGAGCCTCGAGGCGATTGTGCATGACGATCAGCGGCACGTCGGCGCGGGCGGCCACGGCAGCCATGTCGCCGAGTTCGGGGGCCGTTCCCCAGACGTCGTTCAGCAGATGGGCGCCGGCAGCGACTGCAGCCTCGGCGACCTCCGGCTTGGCGGTGTCGACGCTGATCGGGACGTCCGGCAGGGCCGCAGCCACGGCGGAGATGACCGGGATCACCCGGCGCAGCTCCTCCGCTGCATCGACCGCGGCGTGTCCCGGCCGGGTCGACTCGCCCCCGATGTCGAGAAGGTCCGCGCCATCGCCGACCATGCGTCGGGCCGTCGCGACGGCGCGTTCCACCGGATCGCCGTCCTCGAGGAGCCCGTCGCCCGAGAAGGAGTCGGGGGTCACATTGAGGATGCCCATGACGTACGTCCGCTGCCCCCAGGCGAGCAACGACGGGCCGATACGGATCGGGGCTGGGTCGGCGGGGTCGGTGGTTCGTCGGGCGGCGATCATCGCGCGGGGGCTCCAGGATCGGGGTCACGCAGGTCAGGGTCATCGACGAGATGGGCTCGGGCGGCGCCCACAAGATAAAGCGAGCCGGCGACCACCGTGGTCCCGGACTTCGCCACGGCGGTATCGACGGCCTCCAGCGCGTCCGGGATGACCCGCACTTCGGGCGGGCCGGGGACCCGCCGCCAGCGGGTGGCGAGCTCCTCGGCCGGCATCGCACGTGGCGCATCGACGCTGGTCGCGATGACCGTGGCGCCGCGCAGCGCAGCGGCGGCGCCGAGCGCCGTCACGACGCCATCGACATCCTTGTCGGCCATGGACGCCACGACCAGGGTCAGCGGTCCGGGGGGCAGATGCGGCCGCAGATCGTCGAGCGCCTGGGCAAGCGCGGCGGCACCGGCGGGATTGTGCGCCCCATCAAGCAGCACGGCGCGGCCCTCGCCCAGGTCCAGCAGCTCCAGCCGGCCCGGCCAGACGGCGGTCGCATACCCGCGACGCCGCGCGTCGGGCTTCACCGTCGCGATGCCGGCCTCCTCGAGCGCATCGAGCAGGGCATCGGCGACGGCCACATTCGCCGCCTGGTGCCGCCCGCGAAGGCCCACCCGCGTCGAACCCAGGCCCGGCAGCTCCACGTCGATGCCGTCGCGGTCCCAGCCGGTCACGGTGGCGGGCTCGACGACGGTGAGCGGCGCCGCCATCCGCCGGGCGCGGCGCCCGATGATCGCCAGCGCTTCGCCAGTGGCGCCCGTAACGGCGATGTCGCCGCGCTCGATGATCGCGGCCTTCTCGCGGGCGATGGCCGCGATGGTGGGCCCCAATCGATCCATGTGGTCGAGATCCACGTTCGTCACGACCGCCACGCCACCGTCCCACGCATGGGTCGCATCCAGGCGGCCGCCGAGCCCTACCTCGACGAGCGCGAGGTCGAGGTCGGCCTCCGCGAAGTGGCGGAAGGCCACGGCCGTCAGGAGCTCGAACTCCGTCGGCTCGCCGTGGCGCCGCGCGACCCCGTCCGCGACGGCGAGGACGGCTTCGACGTTGAGGGTGAAGTCGTCGGCCCCGATCGGCCGGCCATCGATGACGAGGCGCTCTCGATACGTGACGAGGTGGGGCTTCGGCGTCTCGCCGACGCGCAGGCCTTCCGCGCGCAGGGCGCTGCCCGCCAGCGCCAGCACGCTGCCCTTGCCGTTGGTGCCGGCGACGAGCGCGCCGCGAACAGCGAGGTGGGGGTCTCCAAGGGCTCGGAGGAGGGCGCGCGTCCGCCCGAGGCCCATCCGGATCCCGTATCGTCCGCGAGCGCCGAGGGCCGCGAGGGCCTCGTGATAGCCGAGGGCCAGGGTGCGATCGGACGACGGCGGGCGAGGGTCCGTCACTCGCGAGTCAGCTCGTCCTCGTAGAAGACGCACTGGTTGAAGCGAGGCGTGAGGCACACGTCGTTGACGTAGCCCTGGTCGAGGTGGACCCCGCCGCGCAGCTGGCAGCGCGACACGTTCGCGTCCTGGCGGATGAGCGCCTTGAGCAGATGCGGCGCCTGGATCGGGATCGCGCCGCGCGATCCTGTCATGTAGAAGTGCGGGCAGACGTTGCGCCGCAGGCTCGGCAGGCCGAAGCCGACGCGCGGGCCCATCGGCATGGTCGGCAGGGTCCCCGCATCCCGTTGAGCCAGGGGTGACGGGGTGACCCGCGCGATGGGCCCGACGCCGAACGCCGGACGCCCGGGGGGCGGGCGCCCGGGGGGCGGGCGCCCGCCGCCGGTGCCGCCTCCGCCCCCGGCTCCACGACCGGCACCGTCATCCGGAGCGCGCGCGGGCTGCCCGGCCCGATCGTCACCTGGTACGCGTCCGGTCCGTGGGTCGCGGGCCTGCACTCGCACTCCTGCTGCGGCGCGCGCCTGCGGCACGCGCGACCGCGCCAGAGTACAACGCACCGCCACGTTCCGACACGCGCTCAAAACGCCGGGTTCCATCGCACGCTGCATCGCAGAAATCGGTGTCCCGAACGGCGTGCGACAATCGGGCCGATGACGAGTCGGCGCGGATCGCGCCCCACGCACGTTCGGCCACGCCCCCCGTCGAGCGGCCGACCCGCGCCGGTGAAGGTCCGGCCACGAGCGCCGGCACCGGGGCGGCTTTCGGTTCGCACGCCCATCCGGCGCAGCCGCGGCATCCCGCTCATCGGTCGCATCGCCCTCGCCCTGGGAATCGTTGGGGTGGGATTCGGTGTGGTGTACCTGGGGGCCGGGGGCCTCGGGACGGTGGCGGGCGCCGTCGGTTCGACCTTTTCGGACTTCATCTCCGAGGTGACGGCGACGCCGAGCCCGGCGCCCACTCCGGTCGTCACGAGCCAGGCCCCGAGCATCGAGTCGCCGACCGAGCCGTACACCAATCAGGAGTCGGTCGACCTCGTCGTGATCGTCCCATCCGACCTCGCGGGCGATCCGGACCACCGATTACGCGTCTATCTCGCGCTCAAGGACCAGGCTCCGACACCGATCCAGGAGGCGCCGGTGGCCGCCGGCCAGCGCACGATCATCCCCGTCACCCTGACCACGGGCACCAACGACTTCAGCGTCACGATCGTCGGACCCGGCGGAGAATCCGAGTCGTCGCCGCTGGTCCGCTGGATCCTGGACCTGACCAAGCCACCCATCCGCTTGAGCGCCCCCCGGCACGAGGCGGTGATCAACCGCAAGGCGGTCACGCTCGAAGGCCGCACGCAGGGCCGGACGACGTTGATCGTCCGCAACCAGGAGACGGGCGACTCCGTGTCCGGGACCGCCGCGAACGACGGCACGTTCTCGTTGACGCTGCCGATCACGAGTGGCGCGAATCCGCTCAAGATCACGGCGACCGATCCGGCCGGCAACGTCAACGAGGCCAGTTTGACCGTCAACCGCGGATCGGGCCGGCTGCGCGCCTCGCTCAGCGCGTCCGCGTATTCGATCAAGCAGAGCGACCTGCCCCAGCTCATCCGGCTCACGGTCACGGTCGACGACCCGGACGGCAAGCCGCTGGCCGGGGCGCGGGTAACCTTCACCCTCAGCGTCCCGGGCATCCCGACGGTCACCGGGAACAGCACGACCGATGCGAACGGCCGTGCG
>CAZFXH010000123.1:0-3679 GCA_964522905.1 uncultured Anaerolineaceae bacterium | reverse complement strand
TCGAACGATCTCGTCCACGTACCGGGCCGGCCATCTCGGGTCATAGGCGACGAGCTCGACGCGGTCCTGATCCGCGTTGCTCCAGCGCTGCCCATCGTGCGTCACGCCCGACATGGATCGGGGAGCGCGCCGAGGACGCGCTGCTCATAAAGCGCCGAGAGCATCTCGTCGATCGCCGCGGAGGCCCACACCTTGAAGAAGGGCGACTGCTGCATCGCGCCCCAGTCACGCAGAAACCGCTCCCACGCCTGCTCCCGTGTCTCTCCCGGCCGAGCCGCCTGCATGGCGGGGACGAGGCGGTCTCTCGGAAAGAGCGCGGGGAGCTCCGTGTAGTGATACAGGTACTCGAGATCCCTCGTGTAGAAGACCACGACCGGAATCGACTGATACGTCCGGCCGTCCCGCTCCCGGAGGAACTCGTTCATGAGATCGGCGTTCGGTGACTCGGCGGGGTCGGCCTTCGGCCCGCGACCGACCCGCTGCCCGTCGCGGGGGAAGATACGCAGCTCGAGCGGCGCCGCCTCCGCCAGCCGTCCGAGCATGGGGATGACCCGGCGGCAGTCCGACGACCACTCCTCCGAGATCATGAGGATCTTGGCCGGACCCTTGGGCTGCGCGGCGAGCCAGCGGATCGCGGCCACCTGGTCGTCGCGGAGCCGGAGGGTCTCGTGCCACTTCCGTAGAGGACCGCTCCAGTCCATTCGCTCACGTCCTCGCCACCAGCCGGCCTCGCGCGCGAGGTTCTCCGGCGTGCCGATGAACTCCATGTAGTGGTCGAAGGTCATGCCGGCGGCGAAGCGTTCCGGCGTGACGACGCGGTTTCCGCGACCCGCCGCAGACACCGCGCCGCTCACACCCGCCTCGGCAATGCGTCGATCTTCTGCTGGAGGAACCAGCAGAACCAGCCCGCGTACTTCCTCTGCAGATCCTTCCTCATCCAGTCCTTGCCCGTCACCGTACCGCGACAGTGTACGCTGCCGCAGCGGCACGGCAGCTCGTAGTCGCCATCGTCGGTGGTCGCCCAGTCGATGGTGAGCTCCTCGTCGGGGACGATGTCGCGCATCGCGACCAGCACGATCTGGCCCTGGATCGCGAGGTTGGGATCGCAGGAGTGGTTGGTGTAGAGCATGCTGTCGTCGCGCTCGGTCGGGGTCACGGGGGCGATGAACAGATCCTCGGAGATCTGGATGTGGGCGGGCCCGAGCGTCGGTTCGAGCGCGGCCCACTGCGGGCCGGTCAGCACGTGGCCGCCCTTGACCGCGACGACCTCCCTGTTCCCGATGGCGCGCTTCGCGAACAGGCCCTTGCCGTGAATCGGGCTCGGGCGCACGTCCGTCTTCGGGGAGCGATAGGTGAGGGCGGTCACCGCCTCAGCCGCGGGCGAACGGGTCGTCGAGGATGAACCGCCAGGTTCCGTCCATCTGGCGACGCACCACCTCGATCGCCTTGCCGGTCGCCTCAACCGGCTGCCCGTCGGCCCTCTCGGCCGACATGCGCCAGTCGTTATAGACGAGAGCGAGCTCGTCGCCCGCGCGGACGACCTTCACGATCTCGGTGCTCATGCGAGCCCGCATCGTGAGGAGGCGGCTCAGGACCGCGCGGATCTCCGCGTGGCCCCGGGCAACGCCGCCGTCGCGCCGGACCAGGCTGCACCCCGGCTCGTAGAGGGCCAGCAAGCCCTCGAGATCGCCGGCGTTGACATGCTCTCCGAACAGCCGGTCGCATTCTTCAGGAGTTTGTGCCGACATCGTCGTCGCCATCCCCTCGCCCTGCCCTCTCCCCACCGGGGAGAGGGTGGAGGGAGAGGTGAATCGCTACTTGAAGATCGAGAAGTTGATCTCTTTCTCGGTGATGAACTCGAGGAGGACCGGGACGCCGTCGCGGGTCTTGGCGATGCCGCGCGTGAGCGCGGGGATGATCTCCCCCGGCTCGGTGATGCGCTCGCCGTAGCCCCCGAAGGCCTTCGCCATGTCCGCGTAGTGGCCGCTGATGTCGGTGGAGCGGTACTTCTCGGTGGCCGTCTTCATGATCGGCAGCTCGATGGCCATCGAGAAGTTGGCGACCCCGAAATTCACCTGCGTCAGGACGCGGAGGCCTCCGAAGCTGCGGGCGACGTCGATGCCTTCGAAAGGGCGTCGCCATGCCGCAGGCTATCCGCCCTGCGCCTGGAGCAGCAGCGAGCCGCCGACGATCATGCCGATCGCGAGCAGGCGAATCCAGGTGAACGGCTCCTGGAACACCAGGAAGCCGGTGAGCAGGACGAGAACGGTGGAGGTGCCCCCATGAAGAACGACGAGGTCACCTTCAATCCCCGGTCGTAGGCGAGCAGCCCGAAGATGTCCACCCCAGCCGCGGCGCCGCCGGCCAGGGCCATGAGCCAGAGCGCCTGGCGGGTGAAGACGATCTCTTGTCCGTTGGCCCGCGTGGCCAGAATGACGAGGGAGTTGATGACGAGGGCGCCGGTGGTGATGACCAGCGCGCCGAGCGCCGGAGTGATCTTCGTGGAGACCAGCTTCAGGCAGATCGTCCACGTGGCGGCCGACACGCCAGCGAGGATCGCGAAGAGGACCGCCCGGCTCACGCGCGCCCATGGCCGCTTCACCAGACCACACCGCACCGCCGGCTGTCAATACGCGGAGGCCTCGGCGAGGCCCCTGGCGTTGTGGTGGGCGCGCCACATCAGGATCAACGCAAGGCCGCGCCAGATGATGTGCACGAGGAGCGCCCGGTGCAGGTTGTGGCCGATCGGGAAGTTGAGGAAGGCGAATAAGTTGATGAGCAGCGCCAGCGCCTGGTAGATCGTGAGCACGATGACCGGCGCCAGGCCCGGCCGCAGGAGCAGCCAGGCGACGCCGAGGAGCAGGATCGCGATGTCCAGAAGATCCACGGTCAGCGCGCCGATGACGATCAGGCCGACCGTGATCCACAGCAGGTGCCCAGCCTGCACCGCGGCGGCGGCCACGTGGTCGGGCGAACGATCGGGCAACAGCGTCCGGAACGCCCACCAGACCAGAGCGGTGAGGGCCAGGGGGATGAGGAGATGCATGCCGGAGTACACGCCGACGGCGATCCCAACCACCGTCGCCACGATGGCGGAGGGCTTCATTGGGTACCCGCGTTCACGGCAGCGTGCCGTCCACGACGATGGGAGCGACCTCAGAAGGCGAAGCGTTGCCGGGCCGGGCTGGTGTCGTCGGCCTCGCCGGTGCGGTACGTCCGGGCCATCCCGAGCCGCCCGACTCATCGCGTTGCCGCCGCGTCGATTTTCCGCTGGAGGAACCAGCAGAACCAGCCCGCGTACTTTACCTGCAGCTCCTTCTTCATCCAGTCCTTTCCCGTCTCGGTGCCGCGACAATGGGCGCTGCCGCACCGGCACTGCATCTCATGATTGCCGTCGTCGGTCGTCGCCCAGTCGGTGGTGAGCTCTTCACCGGGGGCGATGGCCCGCATCGCGATCAGGGCGATCTGGCCCTGGATCGCGAGGTTGGGATCGCAGGAATGGTTGGTGTAGAGCATGCCGCCGTCGCGCTCGGTCTGCGTGACGGGAGCGATAAACAGGTCATCAGAAACCTGGATGTCGGCCGGCCCGAGGTCCCGCTCCAGGGCCGTCCACGCCCGCTTCGGCAGGACGTTGCCTCCCTTGACCGCGACGATCTCGCCCTTCGCGATCGGGCGCTTG
>CAZFXH010000122.1:0-10975 GCA_964522905.1 uncultured Anaerolineaceae bacterium | reverse complement strand
ATGAGCGGGAGCACGAGCGCGAACTCCACCACGCTCTGACCGCGCTCGAAGTGGCGTCGGGCTGACAACGGGACCTCGGGAGTAGTACTAAGGGACTACCAACCTACGAGCCTTGCCTTGCAGATTGCCTTGCGCCTGGTGCACCCGTGCACTATAGGGGTGGTGTCGCCTGGCCCTCAGTGTCGGTCGTCCAGAGGGCTCTGCGTCGGCTCAGCGCAGGATGGAGTCGGCCAGCTCGACTACTCGCCCTCGCCACCGGAGCCAGACGAGTCATCTGTCGGACGTGGCGTCCTGTCCTCTCCCGAGCCGGTTCCGGACGAGTCGTCGCCTGAGCCCGGGCCCGACGAGTCGCTCCCCGAGCCAGAGCCTGAGCCCGAACCTGATGAATCGTCGGTCCCCTCCGGCGTCTCGGTCGGTTCCGCGGTCTCCGTCGATGACGCCGACGGCGTCGGCCTCGGCGAGGGGCTGAGCGATGGGCTCGGAGTCAGGCTTGGGCTGGGAACGACCGAGGGGCTCGGTGTCGGCACCGGAGCCGGTCGCACCGTCGGAACGGGTCCGTCCGGGGACAGCAGCGCGCCCACGCCGACGGCCGCGAGCGACCCGAGCGATCCCAACGCCACGGCCGCCAGCAAGACGAAGACCAGGGCCTGTGCCCGGACGGCCACGGGCCGGTCGGCGCTCCACGCCAGGCGCCACGCGTCCCGGACGACCGCGACGATGCCGAGCAGGCCGCGGGAGCCCACCGGTCGCGGTGGCGGCTCTTCGGCGATGGCCGACATGACGCGGTCCTCGAAGTCGGCGCTCACCGTCACCGAGTCGCTCCGCGCGTAGGACTCCAGATCTCTGGCGACGGCGAGCAGCTCTGCCGCGGCGGCATTCCCGACCACGTCGTCGTCGCCCAGCTCGGAGGCATCGAACCGTCGGCCGAAGTCACTCATCGGTCATCTCGATCTAGGTTGCTGCGCAGCCTGGCCAGGCCACGGTGGAGGTGCGTCTTGACGGTGCCGAGCGGTCGGTCCGTGACGCGCGCGATCTCGTCGAGCGTGGCGTCGCCGAAGAATCGCAGCGCCACGACCTCCCGGTAGGGCTCGGGCAGGGCCGTGACGGCGGCCCGGAGTTCGGTGGCGCGTTCCGCACGCATCGAGAGCATCGCGGGATCCGTGAGCGGCGCCGATTCGATGGCGGCCTGGTCCGTCGCGCGCGTGATCGGATCGATAGCGTGGCCACCCGATCCGGCGGGCGACCCGCCCCCGAGCGGATCGCGCCAGGTGACGGTCCGGCGCTTGCCGGCCTGGCGCAGGGCGATCCGGATGCCGATGCGCATGAGCCAGGCACCGAACGGACCGTCTCCCCGCCAGCTGGCAAGCTGCCGATACGCGGTCACCAATGCCTCCTGGGCGGCGTCCTCTGCGTCCGATCGATCGCCCAGGATCCGATGGCACGCCCGAACGAGCGCGACCGATTCGCGCTCGACCAGGCGGCGGAAGGCCTCGCGGTCTCCGGCCAGGACGGCGTCGACGATGGCGCGCTCGTCCCATGCGGCCGTGGTCCGATCGAGCGGTTGGGAATCGATATCGATGTCACTCCGTTGCGGTGTCGGCTGGCGTGCGTGCGGTCCGGTCCCTCCCCATGCTGCCACGTGGAGGGTCGAACCCGCCGTCGGCCCGTCGTCCACAGACTGATTCGCGCTTGGCGGTCAGCCGCCCGGGCCGCTGTTGTCGTCGTCATCGGGCCCGGGGCCGCTGTTGTCGTCGTTGGCGTCGTCATCGCCCCCACCTGGGCCGCTGTTGTCGTCGGTGTCGCCGTCGTGACCGTTCCCGGGCCCGCTGTTGTCGTTGTCGTCGTCGGGCCCATCCGTCTCGCCGGGCTCCGCGGTCTGGGTCGGCTCGGCCGTCTCGCGGGGCTCTGCGGTCCCGTTCGGCTCGGACGTCGCGTTCGGGGTGTCCGTCGGGTCGGCGGTCGGGTCGCTCGTTGCCGTGGGCTCGGCCGTCTCGGTGGGCTCGGCCGTCTCGGTGGGCTCTGCCGTCTCGGTGGGCTCGGCCGTCTCGGTCGGTTCCGCGGTCTGGGTCGCTCGCGGCTCGCCGATCGTCGTATCGGACGACGCCGGGCTCGACAGGCCATCGGCCGCGAAGACCGCACCAACGGCGAGAAAGATGGTCACGCTCCCGACACCGAGACCGCGCATCAACTTGGCATCTGTGCGCATCGTCGTTCGTCTCCTGGGGTGGCCGACCTGCTGGTCAGCTCCTACCAGTACGAGACATCCCGAAGCGAGAAGGTTTCAGGCGTCCTCATCATCGGCGTGGGTGTCGGCCGCGGCCGGGTGATCGGCGGTGCCGGGCAGGTCCGGATCCTCGGCGCCCGCCGTTGGGCCAGCACCCTCCCCCTGGTCGACCGCCACCTCGCGCTCCTCGTGCAACGGAGCGAGCGTGGGCGGCGCGTCGTCGTACTCGATCACCACCGTACCGAGACCCGAAGCCTCCAGCGTCGGACCGATCGCGTCGGCGTCCCCGACGAGAACGATGGCGGCCTCGTCGACCCGAAGGTGCTCGCTGGCCGCGGCGGCGACCTCGTCGATGCCGATCGCTTCGATCCGGCGGCGGTACTCGACGAGCTCCTCGACCGGCAGACCGTGGATCGCCAGGCCGGACAGCGCCGCGGCGACCGCACCCGGTGTCTCGAACCGCAGCGGGAACACGCCCACGAGGAAATCGCGCGCGGCGGCAAGCTCGCTCGCCTCGACCGTCGTATCGCGCATCCGCTCGAGCTCGGCGAGGGTGTCGAGCACGGCCGGGACGGTGACCTCGGTGTTGACGGCCGCTCGCGCGGTGAACGGGCCCGCGCCGCGGCGCATGTCGAAGCCGGCGCCCGCGCCGTAGGTGTAGCCCTTGGCCTCGCGCAGCTGCATGTTCAGCCGCGAGTTGAAGAGGCCACCGAGGATGGCGCTCATCACCGAGACTGCGTGGAAGTCCGGGACCCGCCGCGGCAGGCCCGGATGGCCGATCCGGATCTCCGTCTGCACCGATCCCGGTCGATGCACGACCCGGATCCGGCGGGCGCTCGCTGCCGCAGTGTCGACGATCGTGCCGCCACCGCGTGGCGATCCCGGCGCGGTCCATGCGTCGAAGAGCTGGTGCGCCATGGCGACGGCGTCCTGCCCGCTGAGGTCGCCCGCGACCACGAGCGTGGCGCGCGACGGGTCCACCGTCCTCGCGTAGGCCCGTCGCAGCACGCCGGCGTCGAGCCGCTCGACCGTCTCGCGCGAACCGCCGGATGGCCGGTGGTATGGCGATTCCGGCGCGTAGATCGTGCCGATGAACGCCTCGTCGGCCCGGCGGCGCGGATCGGCCTGGGCCTGGAGCAGGTCGTTGAGCCGCTCGTCGCGCAACCGCTCGACTTCCTCGGGCGGGAACGTGGGCCGGAGGAGGACCTCGGTGAGGAGCTCGAGCGCGTCGCGAAGCCGCATCGTCGGCACGTCGACACTGACGCTCGTGGCGTCCCAGCCGGCATCGGCGTGGAGTGAGGCACCCAGCCGCTCGCTCGCCTCGATCAGGGCCACGGCGTCGTACCGCTCGGTGCCCTCGGTCAGGGCGCGAGCCGCCAGCACGGCGGCACCGCCCTCACCGGCAGGCTCGTCGACCGCGCCGGTCGGGATCACGACCGATGCGCTGACCAGCGGCCGGCCCGGCAGATCGGCGACGAGCACGGTCAGGCCGTTGTCCAGGCGCGCGTCGGTCAGGCTCGGGAACTCGTACGGACGCGGGGTCCCTGGCGTCGGGCGTTCAGCGACGACGTTCCCGTCGAGCTCGAGGCGGTCCGTGGCGGTCATGCCGCGACCTCGTCGTCCTGGTCGGCTTCCTTGTCGGCGCTGTTGTCGGCGTCGATGTCGACGACTCCGGAGTCGGCCGGCGGCATCTCCGGCAGGTACGTCAGGACGAGCCGGTTGTCCGGCCGGAAGGTCGCGGCGGCGACCTCGAGGATCGCTTCCGGGGTCACCGACAGGTAGCGCCCCAGCATCTCGTTGATGATGCCCGGGTCGTCGAACAGCGTGGCGTACATCGACAGCCGGTCGGCGCGCTCCTCGACGCGCTGCAGCGCGCCCAGCTCGTCGGCCTCGACGAGCGCGAAGGCCCGCGCGAGCTCATCGGGGCTGACCGGCTCCACGGCAAGTCGCTCGGTCTCCTCGTGCAGAGCGGACTCCACGCGCTCAACGGTCACGCCCGGCCGGACGGTCGCCCAGCCGGCGACGATCGATGCTCCACCGATGAACCCCAGGGTGAACAGGGCCACGTCCTGGGCGATCCGCTCGTCGCGAACGAGACGGCGATGCAGTCGGCTGCCCTTGCCACCGGCCAGGATCTGGCCGGCGATCTCGAGGGCGTCGAGCCTGTGGTCGCCGTACACCGGCGCGCGAAAACCGAGATAGATGCGCGGCAACGGCACACGGTCGTGGACGATCTCGCGGATCTCCGTGCCGAGCGTCGGCGGTAACGACAGGTCGCCCAGCTGCGGGATCGAGGGGTTGGCCGGGATGGCACCGAAGAATCGCTCGACGCTGCGCCTGACCTCGGGGGTATCGACGTCACCCACGACCGAGAGGACGGCGTTGTTCGGCGCGTAGTACGTCCGGAAGAACGCGCTGACGTCCTCGAGCGACGCCGCGTCGAGGTCCTCCATCGACCCGATCGTCGAGTGGTGGTACGGGTGCTCCGCTGGGTAGAGGTGGGCCTGGAGCTTCTCCTGCCACGTGCCGTACGGTCGGTTGTCGTACGACCAGCGCTTCTCGTTCTTCACGACCTCGCGCTGGTTGTCCAGGTTCTCCTGGTTGAGGGCGTCCAGGAGGGTCGCCATCCGATCGGCCTCGAGCCACAGCGCGAGATCGACTTGATGGGACGGCATCGTCTCGAAGTAGTTCGTCCGGTCCAGCCACGTCGTGCCGTTCATCGTGCCGCCGGCGGCCTGGATGAGCGCGATGTGCTCGGCCTTGGCGACGTGCTTCGACCCCTGGAACATCACGTGCTCGAAGAGGTGCGCGAAGCCGGTCTTGCCGGGCTGCTCGTGCTTGGAGCCGACGTTGTACCAGACGTTGACCGCGACGACCGGGGCCAGATGGTCCTCCGCGACGATCAGGCGGAGGCCGTTGGCGAGGCGCTCGTCGCTGAAGGTTGTGGTCGGGATCGGGGTGGTCGGGCTGGTCGGCACGCGCGGCTCCTGGGACGGGGCTGGACGGCGGGGGTTCGGTCGGGGTGGGTCAGGGGCGAGTGGCGTCGATCGTACCGCGTCGGATCGGTCTGGGCCGCAGCGCCCTAGTTCGGGCGTGCCTCCGGTGCACCTATCGGCGAACGGACGCTTCCTCACACCCCGTTTGTGCATCCGATGCACAGGTTAGCGGTTGAGGAACCCGATCCAGCGCCGTTCGGGCCGTTCGTTCGCCGATAGGAGCGTGTGATGCACGCGCCTGACCTACAGCGTCAAGGGACCATGTTTCGTAGACTTCCAAACCCATGACCACTCGAACGATGCGCCTTGTCGTGCTCACCACTCTGACCGCCGCCCTGCTCGTGCTGTTCCCCGCGACCGTCGCCGCCCATGCCGAACTGGTCGAGGCCACCCCGGCGGATGAGGCCACGGTCGAGGGCACGCCCGAGGAGATCAGCGCCAGGTTCAGCGAGCCGCTGGAGACGGACGGTTCGACCTTCTCGCTGCGCAACGCCGCCGGCGAACGCCTGGCGGTGGGTCGCATCGATCCCGATGACGCCACGCGCCTGATCATCGATCCTGTGCCCGACCTCGCGCCCGGCGGGTACGAGGTGCGCTGGCGGGCCGCCTCCTCCGACGGCCATGCGGAGAACGACACGTGGACGTTCACGGTCACCCCAGCCCCTACGCCGGCACCGACCGCCGATGCCACGCCGGGATCGACCGCGAGTGCAGAACCGACGCCGAGTGCCACCCCGGAGCCGACGGCGGTCCCGAGCCCCTCGGCATCGCCCGGTCCAACCGATCCCGCCGGTGCCGGCGACGGCGACGTCATCCTGCCGATCATCGCGGCGCTCGCCATCGTCCTCATCGCGGCAGGGTTCCTGCTGACGCGACGCGGCCGGCCGTCTGACCGCGTGTGAGCGGAGGACGCGTCGGCCGGCTGGCCGCTGGTCTCGCGATCGTCGGAGCGATCGCCCTCACGGCACCGGCCGTGGCCCTGGCGCACGCCCTCAACCCGACCTACACGAGTCGGCTGCCCTTGGCGGTGTACCTGGCGGGGGCCGCCGCGACCGTCGCGCTCGCGTTCATCTTCGTGCTGGTCCGCGACGTCCGGGCCGAACGGCCGGATGCGACGGAGGCGGGCCGGCTGCCACCCGCGCCGTTGCGCCTCACGCTGCGAGCGCTCGGGCTGTTCGCGTGGCTCTGGATCGTCGTCCAGGGGATCGTCGGAGGCACGAGCAGTGCCGAGGTGGCGACGCTGTTCATCTGGGTCTACGGCTGGGTCGGCGTGGCCATCGTGAGCGCGATCATCGGGCCGGTCTGGCACTTCCTGGACCCGTTCTCGACCCTCCACGATCTGGGCGCGGCGGTGATCCGGCGACTCGGCATCACCGCGTGGCAGGTGGCCGACTACCCGGAGCGTCTCGGGAAATGGCCCGCGGTGATCGGCCTCGCGTTCGTCATCTGGGTGGAGCTCGCGCTCGAAGGTGGGCCCGAAGTCCTGTTCATCATCCTCGTCGGCTACACGGCCTACACCCTCGCGATGATGGCGCAGTTCGGGCGTGACACCTGGCGTGCCAATGCCGAGGTCTTCACGGTGTGGTTCCGGCTGCTTGGCCGGCTCGCCCCCTTCGCCCTCGCCGACGAGGAGGGACGCATCCGCCGGCGACCCTTCCTGTCCGGGCTCCTGGAACCCGGCTGGACTGTGGCCGACGTGGTGCTCATCGCACTCGGCGTGGGCTCGATCCTGTTCGATGGGCTGTCGCAGACGCAGATCTGGTTCGACCTGTTCGGGGTTCCGTCGCTGCCCGCGGAGACCGTGCTGCTCGGAGGCTTCCTCGGGATCGTGATCGCGCTCGCGCTCGCCGTCACGCGCTTCGTGGGGGTCGCGGCGACAGCCGCGGGGCTCCTGCCCATCGCCGTGGGCTACCTCGTCGCGCACTATCTGACGTATCTCTTGATCGAGGGGCAGCGCATCGTCGTCGCACTGTCCGACCCGTTCCAGCGCGGCTGGGACCTGTTCGGGACCGCCTTCTACGAGGTGTCGGGCGCGTGGCTGCCACCGGGCCTTGTCTGGACCGTACAGCTTGCGGCGGTCGTCGGCGGGCACATGCTGGGGGCGTGGGCCGGCCACGTGGTCGCCGCGATGGATGCGCCACGGGACATGCCGGCGGCCACGCTTCGGACCCGGCAGATCCCGCTGGCGGTCGTCATGGTCGCGCTCACGACGCTGACGCTATGGTCCCTCGGTCAGTCGGTCGTCGTCACGCCGGACGAGGTGCCCGCGGCTCAGACCGACGTCCGAGTCGTCGTACTGGCCTGAGAAGGCATCGTTGACGGCCGGCGCATGATGAACTCGACACGGGGGCCCGCTTTCCGCGTATGCGCGGATCGGAGGGGTGATCGTGACCACAGGGGTTCGGACGAACTTCCGAGTTCGGACCATTACGCTTGTCAGCGCGGTTTCCCTCATCGTGGTCGCGTGCTCAAGTACCCAGCCGGCGGCGCAGAACGAGGTGGGTTCGCCATCGGCATCTGCCGTCGCGACGTCCCCGACGGCGATCGCGACGCCCACGCCACAACCCACACCGTTCCCGTCGCTACCACATACGACCGTGGAGGCGTCCGTGGCTCCAGCGGGTGCCATCCGCATTGACATGCTGGCACTCGGAGGCGGAGTGGCGCGGTTCGATCCGGACGAGGTTACCGCCAAGGCGGGGACCGTGGTCTTCTTCCTCCATAACGTGCCGGGCGCGCTCCGGAAGGTCGATCACAACATGGTGATCGGATCGAAGCTCTATGTCGAGATCCTCGCGCGCTCGGTGTACGTTCCTTCCGACAAGTCGGCGGTCTTCACCGTCGAACGACTGTCGCCGGGTACCTACACGTTCTGGTGCCAGGTCGGCATGCACGCACAGAACGGCCAGGTCGGGACGCTGACGATCACCCCTTAGACCGCGACGCCGACCCCCCGAGGCACCCATTCATCGAGCGAGCGCACGCTTGAGACCGCCTCGACGATTCCGGGGTCGAGCGCCTCCGCGGCAGCGACGGCGGTCTCCATTGCGGTCAGGCACAGGATCCCCTCCCCCGTCGCGGCAAGACGGATCTCGGCGGCGTCGCGGACGGCACCGGAGCGCGGGGTCGGCGTGTTCACGACGAGCCGGACCTCGCCCGCCGCGATGAGGTCGAGGATGGGGACCTCCGCGGCGCTCTCGTCGGCGGCCTCACCCAACTTGGCGACCGGTCGGGCATCGAAACCGGCCTCCGCGAGTGCCCGCCTCGTTCCTGGCGTGGCCGCCAGTCGATAGCCTGAGGCCGCGAGTCCGGTGGCGAGTCTCGGCAGCAGCGCCTTGTCCCGGTCGGCGATCGACAGCAGCGCCAGGGCGCCCGCCTCGCCGGGCCGGGGCGGCACGAGCGCCGCACCGAGGAGGGCCTTCGCCAGCGCGACCCGCGAATCCTCGTGCAGGCCGATGACCTCGCCGGTCGACTGCATCCCAGGCCCGACCGACGGGTCCACCCCGCGCAGCTTGGCCGTGGAGAATGCCGGGGCCTTCACCGCGACGAAGGCCGGTGGCGGCAGCAGCCCGCCATCCCAGCCGAGCTCCGGGAGCGTGGCGCCGAGCGCGATGCGGACCGCCAGCTCCACCATCGGCACCCCGGTGACCTTGGAGAGGAACGGGACGGTCCGTGACGCCCGAGGGTTGACCTCGATGAGGTAGACGCCGTCGTCGCGGACGATGAACTGGGCGTTGACGAGGCCTTTCGCACCGAGCGCCAGCACGATCCGTTCCATCGTCGCGACGATGAGGTCCTGGTCGCCCTCGCTCACGAACTGGGGCGGAAAGACGCCGACGCTGTCGCCGCTGTGGACGCCGGCCCGTTCCACGTGCTCGAGCAGGCCCGGGATCAGCACGCGTTCCCCGTCGCTCACCGCGTCCACGTCGACCTCGACGCCCTCGAGATAGCGGTCGATGCGGACCGGGCGGTCCGGATCGACGACGGTGGCGGCCGCCAGCTGTCGTGCCAGGTCCTCCGGGGAGTAGCAGAAGTCGATCGCGAGGCCACCGATCACGAACGACGGCCGGACGATGACTGGGTAGCCGATGCGCTCTGCCAGCGTGAGGGCTTCCTCGACGCTGTGGGCCATGCCGCCCTCGGGCTGCGGGATGCCGAGCCGGTCGAGCAGGGCGGAGAAGCGGACGCGCTCCTCGGCCTGGTCGATGGCCTCGAGGTCGCTGCCGAGCAGCGGGACGCCGCCCGCGGTCAGCGGCGCGGCCAGGTTGAGCGGCGTCTGGCCGCCGTACGCGACCACGGCCGGGAGCAGGTCCGTCCCGCCGGGCGATTCCGCGTCGATGACGCTGCGCACGCTCTCGGGGTCCAGCGGCTCGAAGTACAGCCGCGAGGAGGCGTCGAAGTCGGTCGAGACCGTCTCGGGGTTCGAGTTGATCATGACGGCCCGCCAGCCGTTCATCCGCAGCGTGTCGGCTGCCTGGACCGCGCAGTAGTCGAATTCGATGCCCTGGCCGATGCGGACCGGCCCTGAGCCGATGACGAGCGCTGCCGGGCGTTCCACCGGCGGCGCCTCCGGGGCCGAGCCCGCGGATGCATACGTTGCATAGAAATACGGAGTCTCGGCCGCGAACTCCGCGGCGCACGTGTCGACCATGGAGTAGCCGGGCACGATGCCGAGCGCCAGTCGTGCCTCGCGAAGCGCCTCGGGCGTCGTTCCGGCGAGGCCTGCCAGCTCCTTGTCGCCGAACCCGGCCCGCTTTACGGTCGCCAGCAGCTCGGCGGCATCAGCGTCGTGCGCGTCGGCGAGCCGTTCACCGGTCTCCGCGACCTCGCGTTCCAGCGCGACGTTGCGGCCCATCTCCGCGAGGAACCAGGCCGAGATGCCGGTCGCCTCCCCGACGACGTGCTCAGGGACGCCGCGGCGGAGCAGGCCCAGCAGTCGCCACAGCCGCGAGTCACTTGGCTCCAGAAAACGGCGCAGGACCAGTGGCGCCGCCGTCCGCTGGGCATGCCGTGTGGACTCGCAGGCCTGGCCGCGCTCGTCGATCCAGTGGATCGGCTCGTCAGCCTCCTGGTCGCCCGCGTACACCCCGGCCAGGTAGTCGAACGTCGGGGTCCAGGTAGGATCCTCGGCCAGGGGCCCCACGCCGGCCTGCTCGAGGCCCCGGAGTGCCTTGTTCAGCGCCGAGCCGAACGTTCGGTCGATGGCCATCACCTCGCCCGTGGCCTTCATCTGGCTGCCGAGCGTCCGGTCGGCGGTCGGGAACTTGTCGAACGGGAACCGCGGGAGCTTCACGACGACGTAGTCGAGCGCGGGCTCGAAGGCGGCGACGGTCGTGCCCGTGACGACGTTCGGGATCTCGGCGAGCCGACGCCCGACGGCGATCTGGGCGGCGACCCGGGCGATCGGGTAGCCCGTGGCCTTGCTCGCGAGGGCCGACGAGCGGGAGACGCGCGGATTGACCTCGATGACGGCGTACTCCGTCGAGTCCGGGGAGAGGGCGAACTGGACGTTGCAGCCACCCTCCACGCCGAGCGCCCGGATGATCGTGAGCGCCGCGCTCCTGAGACGCTGGTGGACGGCATCGCTGAGCGTCTGGACCGGTGCGACGACGATCGAGTCGCCCGTGTGGACGCCGAGGGGGTCGACGTTCTCCATCGAGCACACGGCGATGCACGTGTCGTCGGCGTCGCGCATGACCTCGTACTCGATCTCCTGCCAGCCGACCAGGCACTTTTCGACCATGACCTGGCCGAT
>CAZFXH010000121.1:0-4250 GCA_964522905.1 uncultured Anaerolineaceae bacterium | reverse complement strand
TCTTCGAACGCGCGCTCATCGAGATCGAGCCGTGTCGCGTCCTGTACTGGTCCGACGGTGACGCCCAGCGCCCGCCGGAGGTCACGACGCTGAGCCGGGTGGCCGTGTCATGACCGCCATCGCCGATGACCGCAGCACGCCGGAGCTCGACGCCCGCGCCGGGTTCGAGAAGCTCGCCACGTACCCATATCACATCGCCACCTGGGTCGACGACACCGGGTATCCGGTCAGCGTCGCCGTCCACGCGATCGTGGACCCGGCCGGCCTTTCCGCGACGTTCGCGCAACCGGCCGGCCTCGTGGCCCCCGCCGATCGCCCGGTCTCGCTGACCGGCTCGCACATCCATCCGCAACCGGGCTACGGTTACGACGAGCGCCGCCACGTGACGGTGTGGGGCCGCGCGACGAGCACGGACCAGGGTGTCACCGTGAGCGGCGAGACCGCGTGGGGCTGGGACGAGGCGGAGGTCCCGTTCTTCGAATACTCCGAGCGGTCGCTGGCCCAGTCGCGCAAGTACTTCGACGCGCTTTCGGCCGAGCGCGGGACGCCGGTCAAGCCGAAGCTGTCGTTCGGGTTCCTGACCATACGCACGACCCGGCTGCCGTTCCTGACGGCGACGATCATCCCGGTCGTGCTGGGCATCCTCATCGCGGCGAGCCACGGCGCCTTCGATCTCGTGTCCGCCGCGCTGACCGTGATCGGGGCCGCGTTCGTGCAGCTCGGACTCAACGTCGCGAACGACGTGTTCGACACCGTCCAGGGTGCCGACGACGCGAACCTCACGCCGACCAAGTTCAGCGGCGGCTCCCGGGTCATCCAGTACGGTCTCGTGTCGCTCCGCCAGATGGCCGGCCTCGCGACGATCTTCTACGTCCTTGCCGGGGTCGTCGGGCTCGTGCTCATCGCGACCCGCGGCTCGATGGCGCTGCTGGTCATCGGGGTCGTCGGGTTCATCGTCAGCCTTGGCTACACGGCGCCGCCGCTGAAGTTCGTGTATCGCGGCCTCGGTGAGATCGCGGTCGCACTCGGCTTCGGGCCGATGATGTTGGTGGGCGCCTACGTGGTCCAGACGCGCGGCGCGCTATCGTGGGAACCCTTCGTGGCGTCGATCCCCGTGGCCCTCCTCGTCGCGCTGATCCTGTACGTCAACGAGATCCCGGATCGCCGCGGCGACGCCCAGGCCGGCAAGCGCACGCTGCCCGTGCGGTTCTCGCGGCAGGCGGTCATCGGCGGGTACAACGTGGCTGTGGTCGCTGCCTACGTCGCGCTGGTCGTCGGCGTCGTCGTCGTCGTCCTGCCTGTCCCGACGCTGCTGATGCTGCTGACCATCCCGATGGCGCGCCGCGTTTCAAGGGGCCTGGCCCCGAACTATGACAACCCGTACGGGCTGATGGCGGTCATGGGCGCGAACGTCCAGCTCCACCTGACGGCGGGATTGCTGCTGCTCGCTGCATACGCGATCGTGCTGATCGCGGGCGTCGTCGCGCCGGGCATCGATCTTTTCCTGGGCTGACGCGCGGCCGTGTCCTCACTGGCCGATCCGCTCCAGGCGATCGTCGCTGCCCATGAGGATCAACTCGTCATCCGCAGCGACGACCATGTCGCGATGCGGATTGAAGGTGACTTCCGAGGCGCGCCGTAGAGCAATCGGGCTGACCTGGAGCCGGCCGGGTAGATCGAGCTCCTTGAGGGAGCGCCCGACGAACGATGCCGGCGGCCGGACCTTGACGATGCCGAACCGCGGCGCCACATCGAGGTAGTCGATGACGCTCGGGATGGCCAGGGAATGCGCCACGCGGGTCCCCAACTCCCGCTCCGGATAGACGACGCGATTCGCGCCGACTCGCTCCAGGATCTTGCCATGGAGGGCGGTCGCGGCCTTGGCGATCACGTGGCCGACGCCCAGGTTCTTGAGGGCCATCGTGGCGAAGATGCTCGCTTCTGTCGCGCTGCTGATGGCAACGATCGCGTACTCGAACTCGCCCGCGCCGACCGATCGCAGGGCATCCTCGTCGCTGGCGTCCAGCTGGACCGCGTGGGTGACGTCGGGGGCGATGTCGTTGATCACCGCCTCGTTGCGATCGATCGCCAGGACCTCGTGGCCCAACTGTTCCAGTTCGCGCGCCGCGGCGGTCCCGAAGCGGCCCAGGCCGATGACCAGGATGGATGACTTCATGGCGGCTCCTTGACGAGATGGTCGTTCATCCGATGCGCATGGTTTCGACCGCGGGGCGGGAGCGCACGGGGCGGGCCCGAGCGGTCAGGGCGAGGACGAGGGTCAGTGGACCCAGCCGCCCCAGGTACATGGCGACGATGGCGACGAGCCTGGCCGGATCGGGCAGATCCGGGGTGATGCCGGTCGAGGCACCGACGGTCCCGAACGCGGAGATCGATTCGAACAAGACCTGGACGAACGACGCATCGGGCGTCGTCAGCACCAGGAGCAGGCCGACCATGAAGACGATGGCGATGGACAACAGGGCGACCGACAGCGCCCGGTAGATCAGGATATGCGGGATCCGCCGTCCGAACGCCTCGGCCGACGGCACGCCGCGCGCGGTCGAGACGATCGCGACAAGCAGGATACTGAAGGTATTGACCTTGATCCCGCCCGCGGTGGAGCCGGAGGCTCCGCCGATGAACATCAGTGCCATCACCACGAAGAGGGTCGATTCGACCAGACCGCCCGTGTCGAGCGCGCTGAACCCGGCCGTTCGCAACGTGATCGATTCGAACAGCGCGTTGAGTAAACGCTGGTCCTGCGACATGGCCCCCAGCGTGCGCGGATTCGACCACTCGAATACGCCTATCGCGAGGGCACCGCCAACGATGAGGACGGCGGTCGTTGCCAGGACGAGCTTGGTCTCGAGCGCCAGGCGCTTCCAGCGTCGCTTCTCGACCGCGTCGCCCACGATCGCGTAGCCGAGCCCGCCGAGCACGATCAGCAGGCCGATCGGCGCCAGGATCCAGGGGTCGCCCACGAAGTCGGTCAGGCTCCGGAATCCGCCGACGAGGTCGAAGCCGGCGTTGTTGAATGCCGAGATCGCGTGAAAGACCCCCCACCACGTCGCTTTGCCCCACGACATGCCCTCCCCGGCGAAGCCGACGGTCAGCGCGATGGCGCCGGCCAGCTCAGCGACCACGGTGAAGATGGCGATGCGCTTGACCAGCGTCGTGACGCTGCCCAGCTCCGGCACGCCGGTCGATGCCTGGACCAGCATGCGATCCCGCAGACCGGTCCGTCGCCCGACCAGCAGGAAGAGCAGGAGCGTGGAGCCCGTCATGAACCCGAACCCACCCACCTGGATGAGCGCCATGATCACGACGTGCCCGAACGGACTCCAGTGGGTGCCCGTGTCCAGCACGACGAGGCCCGTCACGCACACGGCCGAGGTCGACGTGAAAAGCGCATCCAGCGGCCGGGTCCACGTCCCCGCGGCGGACGCGATCGGCAGTGTCAGGATCACCGTCCCGACGGCGATGACGACCGCGAACCCTATCAGCAGGACGACGGCCGGCGAGCGCGGCCGCCGCACCCGCTTGGGCGGGACGAGCTTGAACTCCACAGGTCTCACCGGCTCCACCCGGATGCGGCGATTTCCCGGCAGGCGCCCCTTGAGCGTCATCGGCGGCACCGGGGGCGGCTGATTCTCTCGGGCCGGGCGGGTCGCGGCATCGGGGCGGGTCGCGGCAGCGGGGCGGGTCGCGGCATCGGGGCGCGTCGCGGCATCGGGGCGGGTCGCGGCAGCGGGGCGAATCGCGGCAGCGGGGCGGGTCGCGGCATCCGAGCAGTCTACGGAGCAGCGGGGGCCAAGTGAGCCATAGACGCCACCCCTTCTCCTCGTGCCCCGGCTCGATAAGCCGCCGATGAGTGCGCATCACCACACTCGCACTCGCGTTCGAGCCGGTGTCCGGTACATTGCTCGTCATCGAGGTGAAGTCCGTCGTCCCGGACATCGGCGGCACGCTCGCGACTCTGGATCGCAAAGTGCGCCTCGCCCACGAGCTCGCGGAGGCGCGCGGGTGGCGCGTCCGGACCGTCGGCAGATTGCTCGTCCTGCCCGAGGCGCGGACCGCCCGGCGACGCATCGATGAGCACGAAGCGACGCTCCGTAACGCCTTCCCGGCACGCAACGTCGAGGTCAACCGCTGGCTGCGAAGCCCCTCCGGGCCCTTTCGGGCCTCCTGTTCCTGCCATCTAATCGTGAGGCCGACAAACGACAAGACGTAAGGTCGTTTCGTCAGCCGCC
>CAZFXH010000120.1:0-16209 GCA_964522905.1 uncultured Anaerolineaceae bacterium | reverse complement strand
GGCATCAGGTCCCCGGGGGTAGGCGCTGGACATGTTGAGCGGGCGCACCGGCTCCAACAGGGCCGAGAGTATACCGCAGGGGACTTTCACGCCCCTGCGACGGGGGTACTTCGGGGGTGCTGCGGATGGTCCCGGGTGATCATGGCGCCACCGGGCCCGAACGGGCCCCTCTGCTAGACTCCGCGACCGACATGCCGCCGCTGGCCGCCATCGAGCGGTTCTTCGAACGCCTCTTCGAACGTCCGTCCGCGCGCTTGTTCCGTGCACGCCTCCAGCCCGTGCAGCTGCAGCGCCGGATCGAACGGGCCATGGAGGCCGAGCGCCTGTCCTCGGCGGATCGCACGCTCGCCCCCAACCGGTTCGTGGTCCATCTGCATCCGGCCGACCTCGAGGGGTTCGGCGACATGACCGGATCGCTGGCCTCGGAGCTCGCGGACGGGGCACTCGTCTTCGCAAGAAGCCGCAAGTACACGCTGGTGGATCGACCCCGGGTCGACCTCCTGGCGGACACGATGGTGCAGCGCACGGATATCAAGGTCGTCGCCCGCTTCGCCGATCCGATCGCCGGACGCGAACGACGCGACCTGGTCCCCGAGATGGACGCGGACGACGCCGCGGACACCGACGCCGGGACGGCTCACGCACCGCCGAGCGAAGGCGGGGGCGGCCCCACCGACACCATGGTCTTCACGATCCCGCGGCCGAGCGCCCCGGCCGCGCGAGTCCGCGTCACCCCGCCCGATGGCACCGAGTTCCTCTGCGAGTTCGACGGCTCGAGCCTGACCATCGGCCGCGGGCCCGACAACGACCTCGTGCTGCCCGATGGTCGCGTGTCCCGTCACCACGCTCGGGTGACCGGCCGGCGGGGGACCCTGGTGTACACCGATCTCGGCAGCACGAACGGTTCGCGCGTCAACGGCGCGCCCGTCGGCGAGCTCGTCCTGGGTGCGGGGGACCGGATCGAGCTCGGCGACACGGTCCTCGTCGTCGAAGCGACCGGGGACGCGACCTGATGGACCCCTTCCTGCTCGTGATCTGGATCGTTCGGCTGCTGTTCCTCGCGCTCCTGTACCTGTTCCTTGCCCGCGTGGTCGGCTCGCTGCTGCGGGACCTGCGCGCGGCGGCGCGCGAGCCCGGCGCTTCGCCGGGTCGGGTCGTGGTCGTGGAGTCCCCGGCCGGGGAGCCGGAGGCAGGTCGTTCGTTCGATCTCGATGCCATCACCACCCTCGGGCGCGACGTGAACAACACGATCGTCATCGACGATCCGTTCGCCTCGACCGAGCACGCCGTGCTCACCTTCCGCGGCCGGAGCTGGTACGTCGAGGATCTCGAGAGCACGAACGGTACGTTCGTGAACGGACGGGCGGTCGCCGGGGTTTCACCGCTCGGTTTCGGGGATGAGGTGTCGATCGGCCAGGTTCGCCTTCGGCTCGAACGAGCCCGCGGCTCGTGACAGCGGCGGGCGACCGCGCCGAGCCGCGCGACGGCCAGGTGGCGCCCGGCGACCCTGTCGCTCGACCGCGCGACCGCCCCGCGGCGAGCCCCCTCCCGCGGATCCTGGGACCGATCCGCCCGCGGCCGCGCTGGACCGAGGCGCGCCTCCTCGCGCTGGCGGCTGTCGCGTTGCTCGTCGGCAGTCTGTCGCTGCGCCTGGGCCTCGAGCGCGAGTTCGGCCTTGCCGACGCCCGGGGTCTCGGCATCTACCTCGGCGCGTTGGCGCTCGCGCACATCGCGCAGGTCCTCGCGGGACGGCGCTCCGACCAGGTGCTGTTGCCGGTCGTCGGCCTGCTGGGCGGCATCTCGCTGCTCTTGATGCAGCGCCTTCCGCAGGGACTGGTCACCCTCGGCGAGGGCGACTCGGCGCTCGGACTCGGCGACGTCCAGCTGGTGTGGCTGGTCCTTGCGATCGCGGTCGCCACGACGCTCGCGATCGCCGTGCGCTCGGACGCCTGGCTCCGACGCTACAAGTACACGTGGGCCGCCGTCGGCATCGCCTTGCTGCTGCTGACCTTCATCTTCGGGGCGGATGTCGCGGGCCAACGGCTGACACTCAGGCTCGGCCCCATCAGCGGCCAGCCATCGGAGCTGCTCAAGGTCATCCTGGTCATCTTCCTGGCGGGCTACCTCTCCGAGAACCGCCCCCTCCTGATCGAGCAGGACACGCGCCTGGGGCCGCTGCGGCTGCCGCCACTGCCGTACCTCGCGCCGATGGTCGCCATGTGGGCGATCGCGCTGGGGATCGTCGTCGTGCAGCGGGATCTCGGCGCCGCGCTCCTGTTCTTCGCCGTGTTCCTCGCGTTGACCTATGCGGCCACCGGCCGAATCAGCCTGGTGATCATCGGGCTGGTGCTGTTCCTGGCCGGCAGTGCGCTCATGGCCAACCTGTTCGAACACGTCCGAGACCGCGTGGACATCTGGCTGGACCCGTTCGCGGACCCACTCGGCGCCGGCTACCAGATCGTCCAGTCGCTCCATGCGTTCGCGCGGGGCGGCCTGCTGGGCACCGGACTCGGTAATGGCCTGCCAATGGTCGGCGGCCGGCTGCCGATCCCGGAGATCCATACGGACTTCCCGCTGGCCGCGCTCGGCGAGGAGCTCGGGCTGGTCGGCGTGATCGCGATCCTCGGCCTGTACTTCGTGGTCATCCAGCGGGGGCTGCGGATCGGCGCGTCGGCGGCGGATGACTTCCGGGCGATCCTCGCGACCGGGCTCGCTCTCATCGTCGGCGTCCAGGCGTTCATCATCGCGGCCGGCAATCTCAAGGTCCTGCCGCTGACCGGGGTGACCTTGCCGTTCGTGAGCTACGGCGGATCGTCGCTCCTGGCCAACGCCGTCGTGGTCGGGCTGCTCCTCGCCCTGTCGGACAAGGGCGTCGAACCGCCCCCGCCACCAAGCGATGCCACCGGCTGGCGCCGCCGGATCCGACGGGGTCGGGCCTGATGCTGGCGACGACGTCCCGACGACGGCCGCTCGGACGCACGATCGTCCACGTGGCCGTGGTGCTGTCCCTCGCGTTCGGCACGCTTGCCGGCGCGGGCGGCTACTGGGCCGTGATCAAGGCCCCCGAGCTCGTCCGCTCGCCGCTCGATCCGGCCGTCATCGCGGCGGCCAGGGCCGTGCCGCGCGGCATCATCCGCGACCGCGACGGCGAGACGCTGGCGCGCAACGAGGAGGACGCCAACGGCGAGCTGTACCGCGTCTACCGGAGCGCGGCCATCAGCCACGTCGTGGGCTACGCCTCGAGCCGGTACGGCCGCGCCGGGATCGAGCTGGCCTTCGACGCGGAGCTGTCCGGCCTGGCCGGAGATCCGGTCCAAGACGCCCTCCGCAAGTTCGGGACCGACCCGTACGACCCCAAGGACCTGACCCTGTCGCTGTCGCTGGAGCTGCAACGTGCGGCGGTGCGCGCGCTCGGTGATCGCAAGGGTGCGGTGGTGATGCTCGACCCGCGCAACGGGGAGATCCTGGCACTGGCGTCGACGCCCACCTACCCGGCGTCCGAGCTCACCAACCCGGACACGGCCGACCAGGCGTTCAAGGCGCTCCAGGAGGACGACGACCAGCCCCTCCTGCCGCGGGCGACCCTGGGGCGATACGTCCCGGGGTCGGTGTTCAAGATCGTCACGGCGATCGCCGGTCTCGGCTCCGGGGCGATCTCGCCCCGGACCACGTATGCGGAGCAGCCCGGCGCTGAGGAGGATGGCCTGCTGGTCAGCGGGTTCCGGGTCCGCGACGGGCACCACTCGTTCACGGGCTCGACCCGGCTGGACCTCATCGGCGCGACCCAGGTCTCCTGCAACCTCTGGTACGCCCTCACGGGTCTCGAGACCGGTGGGGCCGACCTCGTGGAGTACGCGGGGCGGCTGGGCTTCGGGAAGCCCCTCCCGTTCGAGCTGGCGACCGCGATCTCCCAGGTGACGAACGGGAGTGGCGACGCGCCGGGCGGATTCGTCGACGACGTGGAGCTCGCGAACGCCGCCTACGGCCAGGGCGAGACGTTCGTCACTCCGCTCCAGATGGCCCTCGTGGCGGGCACCGTGGCGAGCGGCGGGGAGCTGCGACGGCCGCGGCTCGTGACGGCCATCACCGGCGAGGGAGGGACGCGGACCATCGGACCGGAGACCGTCGCGCGGGTGATCGATGGCGGCGACGCGGCCGCGATCAACGAGGCGATGGTGGCCGCGGTCGAGACCGAGGCGGGCCAGCGCTACACCACGGGCGCCAAGATCCCCGGCGTGACGACCGCCGGAAAGTCCGGCACGGCTGAGCTCGGCGGACAGGGCGAGCCACATTCCTGGTTCATCGGCTTCGCACCGGCCGAGGCGCCCAGGGTCGCCATCGCGGTGCTCGTCGAGGAGGCCGGTCGCGGCGCGGAGGTGGCGGCTCCGATGGCCGGCAACCTGATGGAGCTCTGGCTGGATTCCTCGGAATGACCGACCCGACCGATCCCGGAGCCGGGCGCGAGCCGCGCCCCCTCATCGAGCGGATCGGCCTGGCGGCCATCGCGGTGGTCCTCGCCGCCCTGTTCGGCGGGGTCGGCGTCGCCGCGTGGGCCGGTGGTGAGCCGTTCCTCGCGGTCATGGGCTGGATCGGCTGTCTGATGACGGCGTGGGTCGGCGGGTTGACGTTGTTCCGCGGCTGAGCAGGACCTCGCCGTGGGCCCCGGCGAGCTGTAGGGAACCCGAATGGCACTTCCGACGTACTATCCCCCGACACCACACTCCCAGACCGTGGCCCGTCGCACCCCCGAAACGCCCGACTGACGTCGGTGAGGCACACTCGCCGCCCCCGCGAGAGAGGCAGATGACGAAGATCCAGGAAATCGGGGACAAGGTCCTCGCCAATGTCGAACGCGTGATCGTCGGCAAGCATCACGAGGTCCGTCTCGCACTGGTCGCGCTCCTGTGTCGTGGCCACCTGCTGATCGAGGACGTGCCCGGCACCGGCAAGACGGTCCTTGCCAAGGCGATCGCGAGGAGCCTCGGCTGCTCGTTCCGCCGGATCCAGTTCACCCCGGACCTGCTGCCGTCCGACGTGTCCGGTCTCTCGATCTACAACCAGAAAACGCAGGAGTTCGAGTTCCGGCCGGGCCCCATCTTCAGCCAGGTCGTCCTTGCCGACGAGATCAATCGCGCGACGCCCAAGACCCAGTCGGCCCTCCTCGAGTCGATGGAGGAGCGCCAGGCGACGATCGACGGCACGACCTATCCCATGCCCGATCCGTTTCTCGTTATCGCCACCCAGAACCCCATCGAGTACGAGGGCACGTTCGCCCTGCCGGAGGCCCAGCTCGACCGGTTCATGCTGCGGATCCGGCTGGGCTATCCCCAGCCCATCGAGGAGATCGTCATCCTCGACGAGCAGAAGCGCACCCACCCCCTCGATGACATCGAGGAAGTGCTCGGCGTCGAGGACCTGCGGTCCCTCCAGGAGGCCGTTCGCGAGATCTACGTCGATTCCACGGTCGCCGACTACATCGTCCGCGTCGTCGGGGCGACACGGAATCATCCCGACGTGTATCTGGGGGCATCGCCGCGCGGGTCGATCGCCCTGTATCGCGCCGGGCAGGCGCTCGCTGGGTTGCTCGGTCGCGATTACGTCATCCCGGACGACATCAAGGCCCTGGCCGAGCCCGCGCTGGCCCACCGGCTGATCATCAAGACGAGCTCGTCGATCCACGACGTGCAGGCGGGACAGGTCGTGCGCGAGATCCTCGACTCGACGGCGATCGATGGGATCCGCCCGACCGGTGGTGGCCCGACCGAATTGCGCCCGTCCGCGGCCGGCAAGACCGCCCCGAGCGCATAGCGGCACCCAGGCGTACCGAGCGGCGAGGGGCAGGCGGCGATGCTACGACGGTTGCAGGCGCTGGTCCTCGTCACGATCCTCGTTGTCGCCGCGTTCTCCACGGGCGAACGCGTCCTGTTCTACCTGCTCTATCTCGGCATCCTCGTCGTCGGCGGCTCGTACGTCCTTGTCCGTCTCGGGCTGACGGATCTCGAGGCGGGATACGCGGTCAGCCAGCTCCACGGCCACGTGGGCGACCGGATGCGCGTGACCTACACCCTGCGCAACGGCAGCCGGATCCCGAAGCCGTGGCTGGAGGTCCATAACCCGACGACGCTGCCCGGCGGCCTCCCCGGCCGCCCGATCACCCTCGGCGCCATGGCAGAGCGCTCGTGGCTCATCCGGACGCCGCTCACGCGACGGGGGCACTTCCGCATCGAACCGCTCCACATCCGGACCGGCGACCCGTTCGGCTTCTTCGAGGCGGCGGCCACCGTCGGACAGGGCGTCAGCGTCGTCGTCTATCCGAGGCTCGAGCCGCTGCCGATGTGGAAGCTCCCGGCCGCGAGCCTGGAGGGATCCCACGCCTCGCCGGAGCGGACCCTCCAGACGACCCCGCTGGCTACGACCGTCCGGCCGTACGCCCCCGGCGACAGCATGAACCGCATCCACTGGAAATCGACCGCCCGCCACGGCGAGATCCAGGTCAAGGAGTTCGACCTGGAGCAGACCGCCGATGCGTGGATCATCCTCGACCTCCAACGTGGCATCCAGGCAGGCCACGGCGAGGAATCCACGACGGAGGCCGCGATCCGGGCTGCCGCGTCGATCGCGGACAAGGCCCTGGGGGAGAACCGGGCCGTAGGGATGACCGTGAATGCCGGCCGGACCGCGTACCTGCCGGCGGACCGCGGCGGCCGCCAGCACCAGAAGGTCATGCAGTTGCTCGCGGCCGTCGAGGCCGACTCCTCGTCGCCCCTGGTCGAGACGCTGATCGCGTCCGTCGGGCGGCTTCGCCGCGGCATGACCGCAGTCATCATCACCGCCTCGCTGGACCCGTCCTGGGTCCGCCCGCTCGCGGCCCTCCGCACGCGAGGCGTCGCCTGTGTGGTCGTGACCCTGGACGCGGCGGCTTATGCCCGCGCCGAGGCCGAGGCCCGAGCCGCCCTCACCGGCGCCCGTGCGGTCATCGACACTGAGGCTGCCGAGGCTGCCGCGAAGCGCGCCCGGGCGCTCCGCCACGCCCTCGCGGAGTACGAGCTCGCGGCATTCACGATCGTCCCGGACCGCGAGCTGGGGGAGGTCCTGGCGCGATGAGGTCTGTCGTCGACCTCCTGGAGGGTCGCGGGTCGCGCCTGGCGGGGGCGCCTGCCCAGGGCTGGCTCGCGGTCGTGCTCGTCGCCGCCATGTGCCTTTCGCTCGCGTGGTCCCTGGACGACGCCATCCTCGTGATGGGCGACGGCGAGGCGACCGACTTCCTGTTCTGGACGGCACTGGGTGGCGTCGCCATCGGCGCCCTCGGCCCGACCGTCGGATGGGGCCGCTGGACGACCCACCTCATCGGCGCGTGTTTCGCCGCACTCCTGACACCACTGCTCGTCGGCTGGGTGCTCATCCCCGATGGAGCGAGTCCGGGCCTCCTCTTCGTGCGAACGACCGAGACGGTCGTGATCGCGTGGATCGACCTCGTGGTCAACCGCGAGCTCTCGACGTTCCAGTTCGGGCATCACCTGCTCGTGCTCGGCCTCATCGTGTGGGCCTCGTCGCAGTTCGCCACCTATGCGGCATTCGGCCACCGCCGGCCGCTCAACGCCGTCGTGGCCATCGGGTTGCTGCTCGTCGGCAACATGCTGCTGACGACCCGGCCCCAGATGCCGTATCTCGTCATCTACTCGGTCGCGGCGCTCTTCCTGCTCGTGCGGTTCCACACGTTCGACGAGCAGTCCGATTGGGTGCGCCGCCGGATCGGCGACCCGTCCGCGATCTCCGGCCTGTATCTCCGCGGCGGATCGATCTTCATCGTGATGGCGGTCGTGGGATCGCTCTTGCTGACGAATTTCGCCGCTTCGGCGCCGCTACGGGGAGCCTGGGCGGACATGGGCGGCCGGGTCCTCGAGATCGCGCGTGCTCTCGAGCCCTTCCTGCCGTCGTCCGGGTCCGGCCGGTCGATCGGGCCGTCGTTCGGGCCGAACGCGCGCATCACCGGCGCCTGGATCACGAACGACGATCCGTTCCTGACGATCGAGATCTCACCGGACGAGAAGGAGATCCCGTACCTGGCGACCGTCGTCTATCACGAGTTCGACAAGACGGGTTGGCGACGGAGCGAGCCCGGCGCGCTCCAGCGAGGGCCGGGCGAGGAGATCCTCGGCAACACCGCGGACCAGGTGACGCTCGATGGGCGTCGCGCGCTGGTGATGACCATCACCCCCCAGTCGCCTCGATCGGAGGTCTTCACGCCGACGATGCCGTTCTCGGTGAACCAGGCCACCGGCGTCATGGTCATCGGCGACGGCGGCCACTTCGAGGGCGTGCGGCGCGAGGCGTCCGATGCGCCGTACACCGTGACGGCCCTCGTCCCGGCTACCGAGGCCCAGGGTGGCCCCACCGAGTCCGCGCTGCGCGCCGCGGGCGTGGACTATCCAGCCGAGATCCTCGCCCTGTACGGGCCGGACACCGTCGCAGCCGACACGCTGGGGGAGGCATCGCTGGCCCTGCTCTCTGAGATCCGCACATCGGCCGGCGTCCGAGCCACCCCGTACGATCTGGCGGCCACGATCAACAAGCTCCTGCGGGACTCGGGCCGGTTCATCTACGACTCCGACGTGCGCGACCACGACTGCTCCGGGATCTCCACCGTGGAGTGCTTCGCGCAGATCCAGCGCGGCTATTGCGAGTACTACGCCTCCACCATGGCCGTGCTCCTGCGCGAGATGGGCGTGCCGACGCGATACGTCCAGGGCTTCCTTCCCGGCGATGGCAAACCGGGCTCCGGGCGGTCGGTGGTGCGCAACTCTGACTCGCATGCCTGGGTCCAGGTCTTCTTCCCCGGTCACGGCTGGGTCGACTTCGATCCTACGGCCACGGTGGCACGGCTCCCGCCGCTCCCCTCCGGGCGGCCGGTGGCGAGCGCGAGTCCCGGCCCTTCCCGTAGCGGGGGCTTCGTGCGCCCGCAGGAGACGCTGCCGCGCGACCAGCCCGGTGGTGGGGGCTTCGTCGGCGGCCCCAGGAACCCGGGCGCGGCCGGGCCCCTGATCGCGGTCACGATCCTGCTCGCGGTCACCATCGCCGCGATCGGCGCGGTCGCCTGGCGACGCGGGCCACGGGGCCCCGTGTCGGCGGACGGGACCTACGGCGCCGTGACCCGGTTGGCATCGCGACTCGGATACGCGCCGCGGCCGAACCAGACGGTGTACGAATATGCTGGTGCTCTTGGGGACATGGTCCCGACGGTCAGACCGGAGCTCCACACCGTGGCCAACGCCAAGGTCGAAGTGGCGTATGGCGCGCGCGTCCTCACGGACGACCGGATGCGCTCCCTGCGCGAGGCGCATCGACGCCTGCGGATCGGCCTGCTGCGACTCTTCGTCCGCCGCCTGCGGCGCTCGCGCAAGCGCTAGCCCAGGCGCCCCGGGCTGCGACCACGGGCAGCGCCCGCGCCTCTCGGCTAGAGCGCCCCGCTCCGGCTGCGCCGCTCCTGCGCTTCCTGGGCCGCCTCGTCGAGCAGCGTCGATAGGTGCCCGGTGAGGTTGTGGGCGCGCAGGACCGCGCGACCGGCACGGAACTCGACGACGGTGATGGCGCCGAGGTCCATCGTCCACATCCAGAACCGCTCGAGCGGCAGGTCGAACAGGGTCAGCAGGCTGACCTTGAAGACCCCGTCGTGGGCGACCACGATCGACCACGGCAGGTCCGCGGGCCCCTCGTCGCCGTAGCCCGTCACCTGGTTGCGGTCCAGCGTGCCGGGCGTGCCTCCCTCGGCGAGCGCCGCGAGGACGCCAGCCAGCGCCGGGCGGGCGCGCGCCGCGACCTGGGCGAGGGACTCGCCGCCGGGCGCCCATGCCGTCGTCGGCGCGCGGCGCCACGCCGCCAGCGTGTCCCCGTATCGCGCGCCGATCTCGTCGCGGTGGAGGCCCTCCCACTCGCCCTGGCCGATCTCCAGGAATCCCGGGTCCGGCCGCGCGACCGGGATGGGCCTAATGGCGCCGGCTACGGCATCGGCGGTCTGGGTCGTCCGGCGCAGCGGCGAGTGGACGAGCTCGCGGAGCGGACCTTCCGGCAGTGGGAGGGCCGGCGCATCGTGCGGGTGCGCGAGCCGTTCCCCGACGAGTGCCGCCTGCCGCAGACCGGTCGCGGATAAGGGGGTCTCCGCCTGGCCCTGGAAGCGGCCCTCGACGATGAACTCGGATTCGCCGTGGCGGACCAGCACCAGGCTGGCGTCGAGACCGGTCGGGATGAGTGGCTCGGCACCGTCGTCGCCCATGTTCAATGTTCGCGACCCAGGCGGATGGCCCAGAGCTCGAGGACCGCGTCCTGGGCGCGGATCGCGTCCTCGACGGCTTTCGGCACGTCGTCGTCGAGGGCGAGGATCATGAGGGCATCCTCGCGCGGCCGGACGCGGGCGAGGTGCATCGCGCTGATGTTCACGTCGGCCTCACCGAGCATCGCCCCGATCCGCCCGACCATGCCGGGCTTGTCGGTGTGGCGGGTGATGAGCATCACGTCGGCCGGTTCCATGTCCAGCCGGTACTCGCCGAGGCCGGTGATGCGGGGCTCGCCGCCCGCCACGGTTCCCGCCACCTTGACCGGGCCGCCGCGACTGTCGCTCCACACGGCCAGCTGGGACGCGAAGGCGCCGGCATCCGAGGTCTTGCGCTCGACGAGCGTGATCCCGCGCGCCTTGGCCAGCGCCCCGGCGTTGACGAGGTTGACCCGCTCCGTCGTGACGGTCTCGAGCAATCCGCGCAGGACGGCCGCGGTCAACGGCGAGCCATCGTGTTCGGCCAACTCGCCCGCGATCTCGAGCGTGAGCGTCTTCACGCCACCGCGCGTGAACTGCGCGAAGAACCGCCCGAGGATCTCGGCCAGTGGAAGGTAGGGACCGATCGCGCGGGCCGTCTCCGGGGTGAGCAGCGGCGCGTTCACCGCGTATCGGGCACTCCGCCCGCCGAGCACCTCGAGGACCTGGCCGGCGACCTCCTCGGCCACGAGGACCTGGGCCTCGGCGGTGGATGCGCCCAGGTGCGGCGTGAGGAGTGTGTTCGGGGCGCTGAGCAGCGGTGAATCGCGCGGCGGCTCCTCGTCGAAGACGTCGATGCCGGCACCGGCCAGCTGCCCGGACTCCAGGGCCTCCGCCACGGCCGTCTCGTCGACGATCCCGCCGCGCGCCACGTTGAGCACGATCGCGCCGGGCTTCAGCTTGGCGATCGCCGCTCTGCCGATCAGGCCCTTCGTCGCTCGGGTCAGCGGGACGTGGACGGTCACGACGTCCGCCCGGGCGAGCAGCGTGTCGAACTCGACGAGCTCGACACCATGGTTGGCCGCCTGCTCCGCCGTCACGTACGGGTCGACGCCCAGGACGACCATCTCCATCGCCCGTGCCCGGCTCGCGATGGCCTGACCGATCTTGCCAAGGCCGACGATGCCGAGCGTCCGACCACGCAGCTCGAGGCCCGTGAACTCCGAGCGCTTCCATTCGCCGCGACGGACCGAAGCGTCCGCGGCGGCTGTCCGGCGCGCGACGCCGTAGAGCAACGCGAGCGTGTGTTCGGCGGCGGCGATCGTGTTGCCGGTCGGTGCGTTGACCACGGTGATCCCGGCACGCGTCGCCGCGTCGAGGTCCACGTTGTCGACACCCACGCCGGCGCGACCGATCACGACCAGCCGCGCGCCCGCCGAGATGAGCTCGGCGTCGACATGGACCTGGCTGCGGACGATGAGCGCGTCGTAATCAGGTAGGAGTCCCGCCAGCTCCTCGCGGGTGCAGCCGAGCCGCTCGTCCACCTCGTGCGCCGTGGCGAGGAGCTTGATGCCCTCGTGCGCGATCGCCTCGGCCACGAGGACCTTCATGCGCCGGCCCCGGCGGCGGTCCCCGCGACGACCCCGTACGACTCGAGTGCGGCGACCTGCGCCGCGGCGACGGCCGCACCCGGGCTGACCGTCCGGCCGCTGGCCAGGGCCGCCATCTCCATGGTGCTCAGCGCCCCAAGGATCTCCTCGAGTGTCACCGAGCCCAGGTGGCCGAGCCGGAAGATCCTGCCGGTCAGCTTGCCCTGACCGCCGGCGAGGACGAGGCCGCGCCGCTTGACCTCCGTGTTGAATGCCTTCCAGTCCAGGTCGTCCGGGACGTTGGCGGCGGTGACGGTCCGCGATGCGTGGCTCTGGTCGGCAAAAAGCTCGAAGCCGAGGGCGACGAGGCCCGCGCGAGTTGCCGCGGCGCACGCCTCGTGCCGCGCGAAGATGTTGTCGGCGCCCTCCGCGGCCATCAGCCGCAGGCCCTCGTCCACCTGGTAGACGACCGCGATGGCCGGGGTGAACGGGGTCTGACCGTTGGCGGCGGCCTCGCGATGCGCGCGCAGGTCGAGATAGAACCGGGGCATCCGGGCGGTCTCCATCGCGGCCCAGCCCCGCTCCGACGCGGCGATCATCGCCAGGCCCGGCGCCGCCATCCACGCCTTCTGCGATCCCGTGACGACGAGGTCGATGCCCCAATCGTCCATCAGGAAGGGCACCGCACCCAGACCGGACACGCTGTCGACCAGGATCAGGGCATCCGGCGTCTCTTGGCGGACCGCGGCCGCAAGCTCCTCGATCGGGTTCATGACCCCGGTCGAGGTCTCGTTATGCGTCAGCAGCACCGCTTTGACGTCGGGCATCGCGCGGAGGCGCTCACGCACCTCCTCGGGTGCCGCCGCGTAGCCCCATTCCGCATCGAGCTTGGTCACGTCCGCGCCGTAGACCGTGGCGATCTTCGCGAACCGGTCGCCGAACGAGCCGATGCTCACGCCGAGCACTCGGTCTCCGGGCGAGAGCGTGTTCACGACCGCGGCCTCGAGCCCGCCCGTGCCCGCCGACGAGATCATCGCGACGTCCGAGGTCGTGCCGAAGTACGGCTTCATGCCCTCGAGGATTCGGCCGAGCATCGCCGCGAATTCCGGCCCACGATGGTTGATCATCTGCCACGCTCCCGCCTCGCGGACTGTCGGTGGCAGCGCGGTGGGGCCCGGGATGCGGAGGTTGGGCTCGAAACGGTCCACGGGACGCTCCTTGGCTGGGCGGGCGACGATCGGCGGCGATGGAGGGCGTGGCGTGAGCGGCGGGCCCTGATCGGGATGGTGCCACGAACGGCGCCGTCCGGCTGAACGGCACGATTCGTGCTTCTGGCAGACACTTGCGCTGAGCGCCGCGTGGCATCCCGATGTCGCCGAGCGTCAAGAACCGTGCCCCAGGACCGTGCTTTGCCCGGAGTGATCGTACCGTGACCCGTCCCGCGTCCCGAGCCCGCCGCCTACGCCGCTTCGTCGTCGGCGTCGTGCTGCTGGCGATCGTCGGTGGCACCCTCGGGACATTCCTCGTGGCGACCGACACGTTCGGGGCGGGGGAGCGCTGGCAATCCGTTCTCAGCCGGATCGACCGCCTGCTGACGGGTCCGGTCCCGGATCGACCCACCCTCGGCACGGTGCGCGTCACCGAACCGCCCGAGACCCCTGAACCGACGCCTGAGATCACGCCCGTACCGGTGACGCCCGCTCCCGGTGCGACGCCGACCCCGACGCCCGCCCCCACGCCGCCCCCGACTCCCCGGCCCAAGCGCGTCGCGATGGACGTTGACATCGTCGCGAACCCCAAGGCGGTCTTCGCCACCCAGGCCCACAAGGACTGGTGCGCACCGTCCGGCGTCCAGATGGTCCTCGCCGTGCTCGGCCTCGTGAACACCTCCGAAGGGCAGCAGCGCGAGATCGCGGAGCGCGTCCGCCGGTGGGAGTCGTACGACGACAGCCGCAACGGCGACTGGGGCCCGGCGGCGATGGCCCTCGCCCTGGAGGCTTATGGCGCGCCGGGATACGAGGTCCGGGCGTTCGAGACGCGCAGCCGGGCCCTGCGGAATGCGGCCGTCGCCATCCAGGAGACGGGCTCGCCGGTCATCCTGCTGGCCTGGCGTGGCGCCCATACCTGGGTGATGACCGGGTATCGCTCCGACGGTGACCCCGCCATCTTCAAGAACGCGGAAATGAAGGGCGCCTACATCCTCGATCCGTGGTATCCGCGGATCTCGTCGATCTGGGGGAAGTCCAATCCGCCGGGCACATTCACCAAGGCCGCCGAGATGGAGGAGAACTTCCTGAAGTGGAAGCGGCCCGAGGGCGCCTATCCCGATCGCGACGGGTTGTACATCACGGTCGCGCCCACGATCGCGGTCACGACCCGCTAGCCGGGTCCTCCGACGCAACCGCCGCGGACGGCATGCGCCCGATCCGCCGCGCCAGCACCACGACCAGCAACACGCACCGCACGGCGCTCCCCACGGTGAACGCCACCGGGATCGCGAGGACCTCGAGGCTCCCGGCCAGGATCAGGGTCGTGCCGATCGTCACCGCGAACCCGACGACAGTCGCCCCGACCTGCCACAGCGTGTGGTGCGTGGCATAGATCGCTCGGCTCAACAAGTGCCCCAGGCCTTCGAACGGAACCGAGAGGGCGAACACCGCGAGCACCCCCGCCAGCCGCGTGACGTCGTCGGGCCCGAACTCGCCGCCGCCGAGCAGCAGTTCGATGCCGAAGGGGCCCAGCACGATCAGTCCGACCGCCGCTCCCACCGTCAGGAGCCCGATCACGATGCTGTTTCTGAGGACGACGGTCGTGAAGCCTCGACGATCGTGCGCCGCGTACCGGACGGCCAGGGTCGGGAAGGTCGCCAGGGCGAACGTCACGCCGATGAGGCTCACCGGCAGGCTCTGGAAGTTGCGGGCCTGGTCGATCACGGTGACGCTGCCGACGGCCATGGTCGATGCCACGTTCGTGAAGAAGATGAACGTCAATGGGTCGATGGGGCCGCCCCCGGTCTTGGGCAGCAACAGGCGGAAGAACTCCCGGATCGCGGCCGTCCGCAGGTGGAGCCGTGGCCACGGACGAAACGTCGTGCGGGTGATGCCGACGAGCCGGATGCCAAGATGCATCGACGCCCCGAGCAGCGCGCCGACCGCCGGCGCGAAGATGCCGATCGAATCGACCAGCAGCACGGTCCCGATGACGATGCCGAGGTTGTAGAGCAGCGGCGCCGCCCCGTAGAAGAAGAACCGCCGCTCCGCCACGAGGACTTCGCCAAGGGCCATCGAGCCGGCAAAGAGCAGCTGGGTGAAGCACATGACCCGGAACAGGTCGACGTACAGCGCGCGTTTCTCGGGTCCGAAACCCGGTGCTGCGATGTCCGCCGTCAGGGGCGCCACGATGAACAGCACCACGGACACGAGGCCCATGACGAGGACCGCCAGGGTGAGGATGGTCTGGCCGAAGTCGTGGGCGGCCCGCTCGCCTTCGTCTCGCTTGAGGCCCACGAAGATGGGGATGAACGGCGCCGCCAGGCCGCTCGCCACGATGACGCTGAAGAGCAGCTCCGGGATCAGGAAGGCGGCCTTGAAGGCATCGAGCTCGTCGCCGATCCCGAACGACTGGCTGAGGATCCGCTCGCGGACCAGGCCCAGGAAGTAGCCGATGAAGGTCAGCGTGGAAAGCAGGATCGCGCCACGTGGCACGAACCGGTGGAGCAGCTCCCAGGCGGCGGCGACGGGCGTTGGCGGCACGATCGTCTCCCTCCGTCGCGGCTCGATGCCGCGCACCTGGCCAGTGTGACGCTCCGACCGGGTGTCCCGCGCCCTCGTGTGCAGGGGCGAGGCCCCGAGGGCTCAATCGGTTGTTGCGTCCCGTTTCTCGGTCTCGGCGAGCTTCTTGCGGCTCGACTCGCGCTGCCGGAGCAGGCCGTCGCCGGCGTGGTGCGAGGCGTCGGGCTTGGGGATCGAGCTCTTCCTCGGCCGGCCGCGTGTCGCGGCCCGGGCTTCGGCGCGGGCCGCCATCCGGTTGGCCAATGTCACCTCGTAGCCCTGATCGGTCGGCAGGTAGTACCGCCGGTCCCTGAGCTCGTCGGGCAGGTACTGCTGGTCGACGTCCCCGCCCTCGAAGTCGTGCGGGTAGCGGTACCCGACGCCGATGCCGTGCTGCTTCATCCCGTGATGGGCGGCGTTTCGCAGGTGGAGCGGCACGGGCAGGGAGCCATGCGCCTCGACATCGCCGGCCGCGGCGAAGAACGCGAGACCGCTGCGGTTCGACTTGGGCGCGGTCGCGATGTACGTGGTCGCCTGGGCGAGGGCGTACTGCGCCTCCGGCAACCCGATGTGGTCGAGCGCCTGGGCCGCGGCGACCGCGACC
>CAZFXH010000119.1:0-3607 GCA_964522905.1 uncultured Anaerolineaceae bacterium | reverse complement strand
GTCAACCGAGGGATGTACCGATCGGCGTTCTTGCTCACCCCGCCGCCCAGGATGAACAGCGTCGGCCACAGCAAGTCCTCGATGCGCTGCAGGTGCTCGTCGAGGTCCATGGCCCAGGCCTTCCACGAGAGCCCGCGGCGGACCCGGGACGCGGCCGCGGACCGTCGCTCAGCCGGATGGCCGCGGATCTCCATCTGGCCGAACTCGGTGTTCGGCACGAGGGTCCCATCGAGGAAGACGCCGGAACCGACGCCTGTCCCAAGGGTCAGGAAGATCACCACGCCTGGCTTTCCCTGGCCGACCCCGAAGCGCATCTCGGCGATCCCGGCCGCATCGGCATCGTTGATGATGCTCACGGTGCGCCTGAGGGACTTGGCGAGCTTGTCGGCAACGGGATAGTCGACCCAGGCCGGATCGATGTTCGCGGCGGTCAGCAGGCGGCCCCCGACCGCCACGCCCGGCAGGCCGACGCCGACCGGTGCATCGGCGTCGATCGGGTGGGACTTCACGAGACGACGCACCAGCCGCCCGATCGTGGCGCTGACCTTGTCCGGTGTCGAAGGCTTCGGCGTCGGCACCCGGAGCCGCTCCGACACGAGCCGGCCATCGGCCGTGTCCACGACGGCTGCCTTGATGCCACTCCCGCCGACATCGACGCCGATGGCCAGCGGTCCGCCGGGCCCCTCCGGTCCGGTTCCTTCGACCGGGTTGTCCGTCACGCTCACACCTCAGAAGTAGTTGACTGTGATGCCGCCATCGACCACGAGCGAGGCGCCGTTCGTCCAGCGCGACTCGTCCGAGGCGAGGTACATGGCCATGTACACGATCTCTTCGGGCTTGCCGAAACGGCCCGTCGGGTTTCGCGCCAGGCGCAACTGCTTGGCGGCCTCTTCCTTGACCAGCCAGTCCATGAGCAGCGGCGTCTCGACGGGACCCGGACAGATGGCGTTCGAGCGGATGCCCTTCGGCCCGAACTGCACCGCGAGGCTGCGGGTCAGGCTCAACACTGCGCCCTTCGATGCCGTGTAGGCATCCTGCGGGACGGAGCAGCCGACGAGCGCCACGAAGCTCGCGATGTTGATGATCGACCCGCCGCCGGCGGCCTCCATGGCCGGGATGGCGTACTTGCAGCCCAGGAAGACCCCACGGACATTGACCGCCATGACCTGGTCCCAGACGTCGACCTCGGTGTCGATCACCGAGTGATCGGCTTCGGGCATGACGCCGGCGTTGTTGTAGAGGCAGTCGAGCCGGCCGTACGTCGCCACGGCGTGATCGACCATCGTCTTGGCGTCCGCTTCCTTCGACACGTCTACCTTGACGAACGACGCCTCGCCACCATCGGAGCGGATGAGGTCGACCGTCTCCTGGCCCGCCGCTTCGCCGAACTCGGCCACGACGACCTTGGCGCCCTCTTTCGCGAACATCGACGCTGCCACCCGGCCCATCCCGCCGCCGGCCCCGGTGATGATCGTGACCTTGTCGTCGAGTCGCATCGAGCGTGGTCCCTCCACTGGCCGCCGGGCGGTGTCGACGCCGGCGGCTGTCCATCCCGTGTCGGGCATCCTACCCGTGGGTCGGGCGCTAGATTCGTGCCGAGCTCACATTGTGCCTACCGGAGGTCCGACATGGCGACGACCGGCGACCTGATCGACGCGGTCACCGCGGGCGACACCGAACGCGTCAGGGAGATCCTCGCCGAGGACTCGTCATTGGTCGCGGCCCGCGACGACGCGGGTGTCTCCGCGCTGTTGCTCGCCCGCTATCGCTTCGACCGCGAGACCACCGACGCACTGCTGGCCGCCGATCCGGAGCTCGACTTGTTCGAGGCCGCGGCGCTCGGCTATGTCGATCGCCTGCGCGAGCGGCTTCTGGAATCGGCCGACGCCGTGGCCGCCTTCTCGTCCGACGGCTTTACGGCCCTGCACCTCGCCGCCTTCTTCGGCAAGACCGAGGTCGCGCGGCTGCTGCTGGAGCATGGCGCGGCCGTCGATGTCTACACGCGCAACCCGTTCGCGAACCACCCGCTCCACGCCGCCGCGGCCGGGCGGCACATGGAGGTCTGCCGCGTCCTGCTCGCCGCGGGTGCCGACGTGAACGCCACACAGCACGGCGGGTACACGCCACTCCACGCGGCGGCCCAGCACGGCGACGTCGAGATGAGCGAGCTGTTCCTATCCGCCGGGGCCGATCCGGCCCTGGTGACGGACACCGGCGAGACCCCGGCCCAGACGGCGGCCGCCGCCGGTCACACGGACCTGGCGGACCGGCTACAGGACGTGGCCGAGGCGGGCTGACGCCCGCGATACCCGGCGCTGATGGCGGTGCGCGGGAAAGCTGAGGCCCGATCCCCTAGCCGCGCTCGAGATAGCGCTCTCGCTCCCACGGATGGACCATCGAGTCATAGGTCTCCTGCTCCACGCGGGCGGCGTTGAGGTAGTGGTCCACGACGTCCTCGCCGAAGATCGCGCGGGCCGCCTCGGATCGTTCCAGCTCACCGATCGCCTCGTACAAGGCGCGCGGCATGCGCGGATGGCCGGTCGCGAGATAGCCGTTGCCCTTGAATTCCGGCTCGAGCTTGAGGCCGTGCTCGATGCCGTACAGCCCCGCGCCGATCATGGCCGCGTAGGTCAGGTAGGCGTTCATGTCACCGCCCGGGAAGCGATTCTCGACATGGAGCGCCGGCCCGCGACCGACGAGACGGAAGCCGGTCGTCCGGTTGTCGCGGCCCCACACCACGTTGACCGGCGCCCAGGACAGTGACGCGTAGCGCTTGTACGAGTTGATGAACGGCGCGACGAACACGGCGAGCTCGCGGGACAACGTCATCATCCCGGCCATGAACTGCTGGCCCACCTTCGAGAGGCCGTACGGGCCGCCCTTCTCGCGTCCGGTCGCATGCATCAACGGGACGTCCTTCACGACGTCCCACACGCTCATGTGCAGGTGGCCGGACGACCCGGTCCAGCGATGGTCCGGCTTGGCCATGAACGTGATGCCCCAGCCGTTGAGGTAGGCGATCTCCTTGGCGCCGTGCTTGAACACGACGCTCCGGTCGGCCGATTCGAGCACGTGGTCGTACCGGATGTTGACTTCGTGCTGGCCTTTGGCCGCCTCGCCCTTGCTGAACTCGATCGGGACATTCGCCTCGGTCATCTGGTTGCGAAGCAGCCGGTGGAGCGGCTCGGCCTTGGTCGCCTGGAGCAGGTGGTAGTCCTCGTTGTAGTGCCCGAAGGTCTTCGGGACCGGCCAGCCACGTTCAGCCAGGTCCTCCCAGGAGTCCTTGAGGACGTAGAACTCGAATTCCGAGCCTGCCTTGATCGCATAGCCGGCGTCCGCGGCACGCGCCACCTGGCGCTTGAGGATCGTCCGCGGCGAGACGGGGATCTCGTCGCCGGTCTCCTCGTCGATGGTGTCGGCGAGGACCATCGCGGTCCCGGGCAGCCACGGCAGGACCCGCAGCTGGTCCCAGATGGGCTCCGCGATCCAGTCCCCGTAGCCCGTCTCCCAGTTCATGAGCTTGAACCCGTCGGGCGTGTTCATCTCCATGTCCGTGCCCAACAGGTAGGTGCAGAAGTGGGCGCCGTGGGAGATGACCCCGTCCAGG
>CAZFXH010000118.1:0-10232 GCA_964522905.1 uncultured Anaerolineaceae bacterium | reverse complement strand
GGAGTGGTCGTCAGCCGGTGGGGAATAGTCGTAATCGAAGTAATTCACCAGCTCTTCAATACGGACCGCGTCGGGGCGGGGCAACCGGTTATGGTCGAAAAGAAACTGCCGAACCTTTGAATAGGAGGCGGTATCGACATCGACCGAAAAAGTGCTGAGCGGATGGTCGGCAACGCGAAGGAACGCGTTCTCGACGATCTGGTCGTACTTGTCCCCACCTTGTCCCGGTCCGATCCCTTCATCGGCGCTGTCGGCGGACGGCTCCTGCGGAATCCCCATCGGCTGCGCCTATGGACGATACGCAACGGAGTCCATGTCGAGGGCTGCGGATTCGTATTGCACCCCCGTCGTCGCATCCGGGGCGGACCGGACCGCCGGGCGTGAACTGGCCCTCAAGATCGAGGAAGGCACGTGGATCCCGGCCGCCTACCGCGACCTCGAGACGTTCCTGCACGGCCATCTCGCGGCCACCGACGAGTCGACGGGCCTCGTGCTCGTCCTGACCGACCGGGACCGAAGGGACGAGCGCCTGGAACGCGCCCGCGGAGCTCTTCGTGCGGCCAGCGTGATCGGCATGGAGGCCGTCGCGATCGTGTCGGCCGAGATCGCCGCCGAGCTGCCGACCGAGCTGACGCCCGCTGGGCGGATCGTCGTGCCGGAGGCTCCGACCCTCCCCTCCCCGGTCGCGGCCCTCCTCGGCACGGCCACGCCGCTCCAGCTCCTCACGGAGCGCCTGGCCCGTGCCCGAGGCGTCGACCCGGACGCGATCCATCGCGACGTGGACAAGTACCGCGAAGCCGCGGACGCGGCAGACGCGGCCGAGGCTGGCTGACCGTGAGACGCGTCGGGCGCATCAGACGCGTCCGACGAGCTCCTCCCCCATGACGTCGATCATGTCGAGGTCCCACGGCAAGAAGTCCTGGAGCATGATCCGGTCCAGACCCGCACCGGCGAACCGCTCGAGCTGCTCGCGTGCCTGCTCCGGCGTGCCGTAGACCCAGCGGTTACGTCGCTCATCGAGCCATGCCTCCGCGTCGGCGAACTCATCCGGCCCGAACAGCTCGAACAGGGCCCGCTCGCGGGTCTCCACCTCGGCCTGGTCCCGGCCCACGAGCACGCCGGCCATCGTCGAGCGGGCCAGGGTCGCCGGGTCGCGGTCGATGGCGCGGCACGCCCCGTCGAGCGCCTGGTTCACCTCGATCGCCTTGTCGGGTGACGAGGAGCTCAGGTTGAACTCGTCCGCGTAGCGCGCGGCCAGGCGGAACGAACGGGGAGACCCCTGGCCGCCGACGATGAGCCGCGGCCGGGCGCCACCGGCGGGCGTGCGCGGCCGGCCGGGGACGTCCACCGGACGGGACCGGAACAGCGCGTCCTTGAGCCGGATCCCGGTGATCCCGTCGTACGACCAACCGTCCGGCTCACCCCACAGACCGTGCATGATCGCCAGCTGGTCCTCCATGAGGTCCGCTCGCTCCTTGATCGGCGGGAATGCGAGCCCAAGCTGCTCGTGCTCGAGCTGGTTCCACCCGGCGCCCACGCCGACCTCGATCCGGCCCCCGCTCATCTCGTCGACAGTCGTCACGACCTTCGCGAAGACGCCCGGATGGCGGAACGTCACCGGCGAGACAAGGACGCCCAGACCGATGCGCTGGGTCTCGCGCGCAAGGCCGGCGACGATCGTCCAGGCATCCGTGGTCGGCTGGCCCCCGGGCCCCGGGAAGCTGGCGAAGTGATCGGCCCGGAAGTACGTGTCGAAGCCGTTGGCCTCGGCCCGCTTGGCGGCCGCCAGCTGGTCGGCGTAGGTCATGCCCTGCTGGGGCTCCGTCATCAGGGCGTAGCGCATTCGAGACTCCTGCATGCGGTGTCAACAGTTGAGGTTGACACGATGATTCACTCCATTTAGATTGTTCACGTGGTACGAACTAATAAACGCGCGTCCAGCGTGATCCCGCCGGTCACGTCGGCGGACGATCCCTACGGTCCCATCATCGCCGACTTCCGGGCCGCGATGAACCAGGTCAAGTGCGCGTCCAGCGAGCGACTCGTCCGGATGGGCATCAGCATGGCGCAGCTCCACATCCTGTACACGCTCCAGGGCAGCGGCGAGATGCCGATGAGCCGGCTGGCTGAGGTGCTCCACGTCTCGCTCTCGAGTGCGACAGGCCTGATCGACCGCATCGAGGAGCGCGGGTTCGTCGAGCGCACGCGCGTTCCGGAGGACCGCCGCATCGTGGTCATCCGCGTGACCGACGCCGGCCGCCGGATGCTCGAGGAGGTCGATGCCATCAGCTCGGACCTCCTGCGCTCCGTGTTCGGCCGCATCGGACGGTCGCAGCTGGCCGGCGTCGGCCGAGCCATCGCCGAGCTCCGTGGCGCACTCGAGGAGGAGACCGGTGTCCCCTCGGATCCCCATGCCATCTCCATCTCGACTCCACGGGCCACAACCACGATCCGCCGTGCCGATCGCACCGCTGCCCACCCTCGATCCGACCGCCCCATCGTGGCGGCCCCAACGAAGGACTGATCCTTGGAAAGCATCCCCGACCGCCCTCATGCACCGTCCTTGGCGGAGGATCCCGCCCTCGGCCTGACCCACCGCGCGAAGATGGAGATCCTCTTCGCGGTCCTCCTCGGATTGTTCCTTGTCGCGCTCGATCAAACGATCGTCGGGACGGCCCTGCCGCGCATCGTCACCGATCTGGGCGGCAACGAGCTGTACACCTGGGTCGTCACCATCTACCTGCTAACCAGCACGATCACGGTGCCGTTCTACGGCAAGCTGTCCGACCTCTACGGACGGCGGCCGATGCTGATGATCGGCATCAGTCTGTTCCTCCTCGGCTCCGTCCTCTCCGGGCTCAGCCAGGAGATGTGGCAGTTGATCCTGTTCCGCGGCATCCAGGGCCTGGGTGCGGGCGCCCTCTTCCCGATCGCCCTTGCGGTCATCGGTGACCTCTTCACCCCTGCCGAGCGCGGCAAGTACCAAGGCCTGTTCGGGGCGGTCTTTGGGATCTCGTTCCTCATCGGTCCCGGCCTCGGCGGATTCCTGACCGACAACGTCGGTTGGCACTGGATCTTCTTCGTCAACCTGCCGATCGGTATCGCCAGCCTCATCGTGATCTGGCGGCTGCTGCCGACGATCAAGCGGGCCGGCGTGTCTCGCGATCTCGACTATCTCGGAGCCCTCATCTTCACGGTGGCGATCGGGTTCCTGCTGGTCGGCCTGACCAACAAGTCCGGCTTCCACCTCGTCGGTGCGCAGAACGTCCCGAACGACTGGGCCGAGCTGACGGTCGGCGGGTTCATCGCCATCGGCCTCCTCCTGAGCGCCCTCTTCGTGTGGGTCGAGTCCCGGGCCAAGGAGCCCATCGTTCCGCTCGACCTGTTCCGCAACCGAACGTACGTCTCGTCGATCGTATCGACGTTCCTGGTGAGCTTCGGCTTCTTCGGGGCGATCATCTTCCTGCCGCGCTGGTTCCAGGTCGTCCGTGGTGAGTCGGCGACCGCATCGGGCTACCTGATCTTTCCGATGCTGATCGGGCTGATCGGAAGCTCGATCATCGCCGGGAACCTCGTCTCGCGAACTGGCAAGTACAAGGCGGTGGTCCTCTCAGGCCTCGTGGCCATCGTCGTCGGGATCGGGCTGATGACGCAGCTGCGCGCCGACACGGAGTACCCGGTCCTGTTCCTGTGGATGTTCATCGCCGGCATCGGGATCGGTCCGAGCCTGTCGGTCTTTACGATCATCGTCCAGAACGCGGTGCCGTTCTCCAAGCTCGGCGTCGCGACCAGCAACCTGACATTCTTCCGTCAGATCGGCGGATCGGTTGGGCTGGCCATCGCCGGCACGCAGTTCGCCACCGCGCTCAACCAGGAGCTTCCGGCTCAACTCGAGCCGGTCAAGACACAGCTCCTGGGCAGCGTGCCTGAGCCGGGACGCGCGGCCGCCGAAGCCGGGTTCCAGCAGCTGGCTGGCGGCAACATCAACCTCAACGACCTCACCGGCGTCGGCCAGAGCTTCGGCACCGTGGTCCTCGATCGGGCACCGGCACAGTTCCACGCCTTCATCCAACCCTTCGTGCCGCAGTTCGACCAGGCGTTCAACAACGCCATGAGTCTCGCTATCGCCCAGACATTCTGGATCGGTGTCGCGACCGGGCTCGGCGCCCTCGTGGCCGCGTTCTTCATGCGGGAGCTGCCGCTGCGATCGACGAACGCGAGTCCGGCGACCGCCGCGAACGCGCCCGCCGAGGGCGGCCGGACCCTCAAGCCGACGGGCACTCCCGCCGACTGACCTCACTCCGCTCCTCCAGGCTGTACGACCCCGGCGGTTCACCACCCCGGGGTCGTCGGTCGTTCGCGGGTAGCATTGCCGCCATGCCCATGACGCCCGCCCCGTTCCGACCACGGCTCAAGGCGGCTGGGACCAGTGACGCCCCATTCCATCCAGTGCTCGACGTGGACGACCTGCCGCCCGGCGCCATGCGCCGCGTGAGCCTGGGCGATCTCGATCTGCTGCTGGTCCACACGGATAAGGGCGTCTTCGTGACCGAAGACCGTTGCCCGCACATGAGCGCGCCACTGTCGATCGGCGTCCTCGACGGCTGCATCATCCAGTGCCCGCTGCACGAGGGCCGGTTCGACCTGGATAGCGGCGACCCGGTGCAGATGCCGACCACGGGCGGACTCGATCCGGACGGCGTCTACCACCCGACCTGGTCGCCGGCCGGCCGGGCTCCCAAGGTGGATCCACCCGGCACGAAGGCGGAGGCCCGGCGGCTTACGCGTGTCCGCCGGTTCCGCTACTACCCGGCCCGCATCGTCGACGACCGGATCGAGGTCGCGATCCCCGACTGAGACGGTGAGCTCTTCACAGGGACGCGGGATAGGACGCTGCCGGACCAGCCACATCCGGCATCTGATCTTGCTGGCCGGTCGCGCCGACGAGCCACAGACCGAGCCAACCCACCGCGACGGCTAGCGGGACCTGGAATGGGGCGATCAGCGTGAGGATCCCCGCGACACCCCCGATGGTCATCAGGAGGGACGCCGAGCGCGGAAGGACGCCAGCACGGACGCTGGCCAGCCCGAAGAGCACCCAGCCCGCCGCAAAGCTGAACGTCGTGAGGGCGGCCGCGATGAGGATCGATGCGCCAGGAGCGGTAGCGAGAAGCTCGGGTGCCTCTGCCCGGAGGACCGGGCCGATGAACGCCTCGTACCACCAGTCGCCGGCGACGAGCAGCGTCCCCAGGGACGCGGTCAGGTAACCGACCAACCCGAGCCTGCCGGTCGCGTGGGCTTGTCGTGCATGCAGTCCCGTGAGCGCGACCGTCAATGCGAACATGGCGGCGAGCGCAAGGCCCATGCGCAGGGACTGCGTCGCGATCCAGAACGATTCCGGGAACGCCAACGGCAGCACGACCTGCGACAGCTGACTGATCAGCATGAGGATGGCGGCCATGATGCAGGCGATACCCGCTTGGCGCGCCGTCAACGGACTCGTCATCGAACGACCTCCTTGGGTCCGAAGATGGCGCCGCGCGCCCTCAGGTCATGCTACTCCTGTCGTCATCGGGGTTGAGCACATCGGGCGGGATGGGATGACGCGATTTCCGGGTTAGCCCTGATGGCGTCCGCTACGGAGGCCCGATGCGTCAGCAACACGTGGGGTTTACGCTCCGTCATCAGGCAAGGAGTAACAACATGAGCATGGCCGCGGCGACCGCGGTTCGAGACCTTCTCGCCCTGTCGGCGATCGCCGTCATCGTGTTCGGCTGCGGGATCCCGGCCGGGAGCGCGCCGAGCCCATCGACGGGTAACCCCACGTCGGCTTCGCCGGGCGCGTCGGGCTCGGGTTCGGAGAGTCCCGAAACCAGCACCGACCCGAGTGTCCCGCCGGAGCCAGCGCCGGGCGACATCGAGGGCGTGCCCTCGGGTGAGGGTGTGCTGAACGCCGTCTGGATCGGCGACGACTTGGTCGTCACCGGCGGCTTTGCCGGCCCAATGTTCCGCTCGACGATCCTCAGCTTCGACGGGAATGCCTGGTCGGTCGCGGTGACGCCAGAGGCCCCGGGGCAGGTGACCGGGATCGCACGACTCGGGGGGCAGTGGATCGCCGTCGGCAACGGGCTACCCGATATCCGCGACGGATTCATCTGGGAGTCGGCGGACGGCCGGACCTGGAGCGTCGTGCAGACGATCGACGACGCCGCCCTGTACGACGTCGTCGTGGGTGGCGGGGTGGTCGTGGCCGTCGGGGCCCTCCTCGATGACGAGATGCATCCCACGGCGGCGGCGTGGACGTCGACCGATGGGACGAGTTGGGAACCGGCCGATGTCGGGGCCGCAGACGGGACGTCGATCGCGCCTGTGACGACGACGCCGGATGGGTTCGCCGCGACGGGCGACCGTCCCCTGGGACAGCCCCGACCGTTCTGGTCCGCCACGGCGACCTCCTGGAGCGCCCAGGCGAACGACCTTAGCGACCAGCTGCTGCCGGTCGATCTGGTGCCCTGGGACGGCGGCTTGGCACTGGTCGGCGCATCCGGGAAGTCCGGCGACCAGCATCCATTCGTCGCCCTGTCCGACGATGGCAAGCGTTGGGAACAGACGAACCTGTCGACCGACGAGGGCTATGCCTCGGCCGTGGCCGTCGCGAACGAGCGACTGGTCGTTGCCGGCATCGACGCCGACCGGCTGACCTTGTGGACCCTTCGGGACGGCGCGTGGGACGCGGAAACGCTCGAAGCCGAGGGCGCATCGATCTCGGCGCTCACGTGGAACGCTGAGCGCGGGCTCATCGCCGTGGGGGCTCGTGTTGGGCACCATGCCGTCTGGTCGCTGGGCGACTGACAGAATCGCCGGGACTGTCTCGACCGACCACGGGACGAATCGGCGCGCGAGCCGAACGTCAACTCTCGCCCTGATCGGGCCCGGTCGGCTCCTTGACGTCCGAAGGCCCGATCGGCTTGGTCGACTCGGCGGTGGCCTGCGCCTGGCTCCGCTTCTGGGCCACGTAGGCGTTGATGATGTCGCACGCCTCGGCCGGATCGTCCGTGAGCCGCAGCAGGTCCACGTCCTCGGCGCTGATCGCCGCTTCCTCCAGAAGCGACGACCGGATCCAGTCGATCATGCCCGTCCAGTACTCGGTGCCCATCAGGATCACCGGGAAGTCCTGGACCTTCTTGGTCTGGATCAGGGTCAACGCCTCGAACAGCTCATCGAGTGTGCCGTAGCCGCCCGGGAAGATCACAAACGCGTCGGCGTACTTCAGGAACATCACCTTGCGCGCGAAGAAGTAGTGGAACTCGACGCCGAGGTCGACGTACGGGTTGAGCCCCTGCTCCATCGGCAACTCGATGTTGCAGCCCACCGACAGGCCGCCGCCGTCCTGGGCACCGCGATTGGCGGCCGTCATGATCCCGGGCCCGCCGCCCGTGATGACCGCGTAGCCCTGTTTCGCGAGCAACATGCCCAACTCGCGGGCCAGCTTGTAGTACCGGTGCGTGGGCTTCGTGCGGGCCGAACCGAAGACGCTCACGGCGGGCCCCACGGCCGCCAGCGCATCGAAGCCCTCGACGAACTCCGACAGGATCCGGAGCGAGCGCCACGGATCCGAGTCCAGGAACTCCGGCCGGCTGGGCGGGCGCTGGAGAAGCGCCTCGTCCTCCGTCCGGCCCGCTCGCCGTACGGCCGCCCCCGGCGCGTCCGGACGGACCGTCACGCGGCCGCTGCGACGCCGGCCCGCGCGCTTATCGTCGTCGCCTCGTGCGGTCATGCCCGTAGGATGCCACCGTGGGCATCACGGCGAGGTATCGATGCGCGGACGGCTGATCACGGCCGTGTCGCTCGTCGTGCTCGGGCTGGTCTGGATCGGTCAGGGTCTCGGCCTGTTGCGGGGGTCGAGCTTCATGGTCGACGAACTGTTCTGGGCAGTCGTCGGCGCCGTCCTGGTCGCTGCCGGGACGATCTTCGCGCTTATCGCGTGGCGGCGTTCCCGGTCGAGCGGCTGAGCCACGTGTTCCAGGTCGCCTCAGCCTGGCCGGCGGTCACGTCGTTGCCGTGGCGAACCAGCGGTAACCGGATCAGGCGGCTGTCGGCCGCGAGCCGCTCCGCGATCTCGGCGTCGCGCATCGAGAGGTGGCCGAGGCCGCCGTCGCGGTAGGGCTTGGATGTCTCGTCCAGCAGGGCCGGCGCCCCGAGACGCTCGACGAACCGGCGCAGCTCGCCGGGCGCGATCGGTCGCTTCTTGAGGTCGGCGTAGTGGACGACGATCCGTCGCTCCCGAAAGAAGCGCAACGCCGCGCGGGTGGCCGGCGAATCGTCCCGTCCGAACACCTGGATCTGCGGCATCTTCCGCGTGGGGACCTTGCCGAGCGGGGCGGGCACGGCCGTAGCGTAGCGTGACGACCGGGTACCATCGACCGACATGACAGGAGGTACCCGCGTGGAGGTCTGGTTCACGGTCCAGCTCACGGATGCGCCCGGTTCGCTCGCCCGTGTGGCGACCGCGCTCGGCGAGCGCGGCGTGAACATCACCGGGATCGTCGGGGTCGCGGAGGACACGGATGGCGCGCTCATGCTCACCACGTCCGACGCAGCCGCGACGCGCGAGGCGTTTGCGTCCCTCGGCCTGGCGTTCGAGGAGCATGATCCGACCGGCAACATGGCGCCCGAGACGATGACCGTCGGTGACCTTCGACCCGGAGCGGCCGGCCGCGGCTCGCTCTTCTGAGCCGGGCTCCACCAGGCATGCCTCGTACACCGGCGGTCGATACCGCCGCGATCCGGTTCGACATCATCGACCGGGTCGAGGCGATCTCGGCGATCGCCGCGACGACAGCCGCGATCGGCGGCCGCGTCCGGACGCTGGCCACGGTCCGGCCGATCCCGGGTGATCCGCCACTCGTCGAGATCGAGCTCGAGGTCGAGGGCGTCAGCGAGGACGCGCTGGTCGAGGCGCTCGAGGCCATCGAGGACGTCCGGACGATCCACCGGACGCAGGCGCTTGGCTCGGTCTTCGGGAAACGGATCATCGTGGTCGGCGGCGGCGCCCAGGTCGCGCAGGTGGCGCTCGGCGCGGTCAGTGAGGCGGACCGCCACAACCTCCGCGGCGAGCGCATCTCGGTCGACACGATCCCGCTCGTCGGGGAGCCTGCCATCGCGGCCGCCGTTCGCGCGGTCGCCGACCTGCCGCGAGCGCGGCTGCTGGTCCTCGCCGGCTCGATCATGGGCGGCGACATCAGCAAAGCCGCCGACGAGCTGCGCGCCGTCGGCATCCCGATCATCGCGCTGAACATGGTTGGCTCAATCACCGAGCACGTGGACCTCGTCGTCTCCGATCCCGTCCAGGCAGGGACGATGGCCGTCATGGCCGTGGCCGACACGGCCACGTTCGACCTGGAACGCCAGCGCGGCCGCCGGTACTGAGCGACCGTAGCCGCATGCGCATCGCGACCTGGAACGTCAACTCGCTCAAGGCTCGGCAGGAGGCCGTGGAGAACTGGCTCGGGCGCGCCGACCCCGACATCCTGCTCATGCAGGAGACCAAGTTGGGCGACGCGGACGCGCCGGTCATGGCGTTCGGGATGGCCGGCTACCAGCTCGTACATCATGGCGAGGGACGCTGGAACGGGGTGGCGATCGCGGCGCGCAACGGCCTCGCCATCGGCGACATCGTCACGAACTTCGGTGACGGCCCGGTGCGCGACTCCGGGCCGGGTGGCACGGCAGGGAACGAGGACGACTTCGACCCGTTCGACGAGGCGCGGGTGCTGGCCGCGACGGTCGAGGGCCTCCGGATCGTGACCGTCTACGCGCCGAACGGCCGCGTCGTGGGCTCGCCGTTCTACGACGGCAAGCTCGCCTGGTTCGAGCGGCTCGGTCGGTACCTGGACGACGAGCGTGCCGCGGGGCGCGGGGGCCAGCTCCTGGTCGGTGGCGATTTCAACGTCGCGCCGGCAGACATCGACGTTTGGGATCCGGCGGCGGCCCACGGCGGGACCCATGTCAGCGAACCCGAACGGGCTGCGGTGCGCGCGCTGATCGACCGCGGCCTCGTCGATAGCTACCGCGCCCGCCACGACGAGCCCGGGCGCTACACGTGGTGGGACTACCGCGCCGGCATGTTCCACAAGAACTTCGGGATGCGCATCGACCTGCTCCTGGCCGGGGCGGATGTCGCCGGACGGCTCGTGGACGCCGAGATCGACCGGCAGGCGCGCAAGGGCCCC
>CAZFXH010000117.1:0-5569 GCA_964522905.1 uncultured Anaerolineaceae bacterium | reverse complement strand
TACTTGCCGCCGAACGGGACTGCGGGCTTCGCCCGTTCCTGCGACAGGATGGACAGGCGTTCGCCCTCTCCGCCGGCAAGGATGATCGCCATCGTCCGCTTCACGGTCCCGGTGCGCCTCCCGACGTCGTTTCGTTCCGTGCTCGATGCTAGCACGGGTGGTCCGCAGGGACCGGTCGGCTACAGGAACAGACGCGGGTTCACGAAGTTCCCGTTGAGCTCGACCATCCAGTGCAGGTGCGCGCCGGTCGAGTTGCCGGTGCTGCCCTCGTAGCCGATGACCTGGCCCTTCTTGACGGACTGGCCGACCGCCACCGGGCGCTTGGGCTGCATGTGGGCGTACCACGTCTTGAGCGACCCCGAGTGCGCGATCACGACGACCCAGGCGGGATCGGCGCCGTCCGCCCAGTTCCAGCCGACGTAGACGACGGTCCCTGGCGCCGCGGCCTTGACCTTGGCGCCGTAAGGCGCCACGAGGTCGATGCCGTTGTGAAAGTGCGCGCAGCCGTTGCCCGGAGCGTAGTACGGGTACGAGCTGCAGCCATAGTTTCCACTGATGTTGAAGTCGTCCATCGGCCAGCGCATGGTCCCGTTGAACTGCGAGGGGATGTTGCCGCGCGAGATCTGCCGGGCGATGAGGCTGTTGATCTCCTTGGCCAGCCTCCGCTGGTCGGCGGCCGCCTGGCGGATGATCGCGGCGGCGTTGGCCCGGCTGCGCTTCACCGCGGCGTAGCGAGCCTTCTGGGCCGCGAGCGACTTCGCGACGGCCTTCTGGAGCCTGGCAAGCTCCGCCTTGGTCTCCTTGAGCTCCAACAGGCTCTTGTCGAGGGCGCGCTTCTGGGCCGCCGTCTCCTGGCGCAACAGGTTCGTCCTGATGCGCGTTTCCTGGACGGTCTGGTGCATGTCGGCGAGCGTTTCCTTGTCGCGCGTGATCTGGTCGGCCAGGGCCTGGTCCTGCTCGCCGACGTCGATGTAGTAGCTCATCTCGGCGAGGAGGTCCGTGAAGGTGCCGCCGGAGAGGATCGTCTCGAGCGGTGACGTTCGATCGGTGTCGTAGGCGCTGCGCACACGGTCGGCGAGCTGCGCCCGGCGTTCACTGAGCTCGATGCGCTTGGCCGCCTCCTGGGCGATGACGAGCGTGAGCTGAGCGTCCATCTGCCTGACCTGCGCAACGAGCTCGGCGTAGGCCGCCTTCACGAGCACGATCCGCGCTTCCATCTTCTTGATCTTGTTCTTGACCGCGGTCAGGTCGGCGCCGATCGCCTTGAGCTGCTTCTTGGTGTCGGCGATCTCGGCGGAGAGACCGGCCTGCAGGTCGTTGAGCGCGGCCACGCGTGCCTTCTGCTCCGCGACTTCCTTCTTGAGGGCCGCCGACTTCGCCTTGGCGTCGGACAGCTCGTCGCCACGCACGACCTGGGGCGAGACGGACGCGCCGAGCATGCCCATGAGCAGCGGGATGATCAGGACGAGGGCGTGCAGGCCTCGGCGCGAACGACGGGCGGGACCGTTCGCCGGCTGGTTCGACCAGCCAGTGGGTCCGATATGGCCCGTGTCGGGGCGTGTGGTGCGGCGCATCACCTGGGCGGCGTCATCGTGCGAGCAAACTCCGTTGGTCGGCGCCTGGCTGGGGCCGTGGCGCGAGTCGACGGTAAGCCCGCCGGTGCCGACGTCCATGAGCGGGCACATGCCACAGGACGACGATCTAAGGTCCGGCTTCGTTGGGATGATACCCCGAGGGGCAAGCGAACCGCCACCAACCACTCTAGACGGCTGGGTCCGAGCACTGGATGGGCCGATGGTCAGGGGTGGTACTGAAACCTTGGGTGAGGTCCGGTGCAGTCGGGTCCGGTGCGGTGGGCCGCACTCGCGACCCACCGACACAGGGAGCCCGGGGCTCAGCGCCCGCGGTGTGGCGGCCCGGGCTGGTGCTCAACGAACACGGCCGTCGTGCGGGCCGGCACGGAGAACGTGCCCGAGTTCTGGCTGAACTTGGAGAGGAGGACGACGTCGTCGTCCGAGGTCTGCTGGACGTTGTGCAGCTTGAACTGGCCCTTGATCGTGTCGGCCAATGTGATCGACTGACTGGTGTCACTCCCGTTGAAGATGACGACCAGGGACTTCGCGCTACGGTCGAGATCGGCCCCGACCGTGTCCGAGATGCGCATCACGATCAGCCCGGGGATCTGGTCCGGGCCGCCGTTCGCGAACGTCAGGCGCTGCTCGATAGCCTCCGCCGTGCCGAGCCGGAAGAGCGGCGACGAGCGCCGGATCCGGAGCAGGTCGTCGAAGCGCGTCGCGGTCCACTCGATGTCGGCCCGGGCCGGATCGATGGCGGTGTTGGCGAGGATCGGGCCGATGATCGGCCAGGCCGTTCCGTTGTCGTCCTCGCGCGGGAGCCCGGCGCCGAAGCCGTTGTCCGTCCGGTTCCAGAACACCCGGTTGAACCAGTCGCCCGAGTCGTAGCTGTTCCGGTCCATCGACTTGGACCGCAGCAGCTCGCCACCGGCGTGGAAGAACGGCAGGCCCTGGCCGAGCGCGACCGTGCTCAATCCGACGATCTGCGATCGACGGCGGTCGGCGGACGACGTGTCCTGTGGGAGCTTGTAGGCGAGCGCATCGAACAGCGTCTCGTTGTCGTGCGCCTCGATGTAGGTGATCGCCTCCTGAGGATCGCTGGTGTAGCCGGCCGGTGAGCCGTTGTAGTCGACCTCGGCACCGGACACGGTCGCGCCGGTCCGGTCGACGAACTCGAAGTCCTGCAGGTTGCCGGTGAGGCCCACCTTGATCTGGTCCTGGAGCAGCAGCAGCCGTTGGCGCTGCTGCTCGGCGGTCATCGTGCTGACCCCGTTCGGGTCCGTGTAGAGGCCGCTCGCGAAGCCCTGGTTGACGCGCTGGTCGCCGTCGAACGGTCCACCGCCCCGGACGGCGTCACGCAGCCGGTCGTTGAACGTCCCGATGCCGGTGCCGTCCATGTTCAGCTGCGTGGCCTGGACGAATCGGGCGTCATTCGCGACCTCGCCGAAGTTCCAGCCCTCGCCGTAGAGGTAGATCTTCGAGCCGTCGACCCCGTCCGCGGCGAGCGTCAGCTCGTCGAGCGCGGCGCGTACGGCGAGCATGTTCGCCTTCGAATGATGTCCCATGAGGTCGAAACGGAAGCCGTCGACCTTGTATTCGCGCGCCCAGGTCACGATCGAGTCGACCATGAGCTTCTCCATCATGTCGTGCTCGGTCGCGGTGTTCGCGCAGCAGGTCGAGGTGGCCAGCGTGCCGTCCTCGAGGAGGCGATGGTAGTAGCCGGGCACGATCCGATCGAGCACGGACTTCTCGGCCTGACCGGCGGCGTTCGTGTGGTTGTAGACGACGTCCATCACGACCCGGAGGCCGGTGTCGTTGAGCGACTTGACCATGGAGCGGAACTCGGTGGTCCGGGCCGCCCCCTGCGGATCGACGGCGTAGCTGCCCTCCGGCGCCGTGTAGTGCCACGGGTCGTAGCCCCAGTTGAATCCGTCCTGGGCGCGGACCTGCGCGATGCAGGCCTGCTGCTCCGCCGAATCGCGCGGGAAGCTGGCGAGGTCGCATGGCGGGGCGAGGTGGGTGGAGCGGTCCTCGTCGACGGTCGCGATGTCGAAGACCGGCAGGAGGTGCACGTGGGTCAGGCCCGCGTCCGCGAGCGCGTCGAGGTGACGCATGCCGTCGCTCGTGGTGCGCGTGAACGCTGCGTAGGTGCCGCGCTCCGCGAACGGAACGGTCTGGTCGTTGAGCGAGAAGTCGCGGACGTGGAGCTCGTAGAGCGAGATGCCCTCGGGTGCCCCGATGCCCGGCTTCGTGTACGTCGACCAGCCCGCTGGGCGGAGCGCCGCGTCGGACAGGTCCACGATCTGGGTACGCGTGGAATTCCTGGCCAGCGCCAGGGAGTACGGGTCCGTGACGAGGTTGTGCTCCACCTGCCCGGTGGACGGGGCGAACACCTCCACGTCATAGAGGTAGAACTGGTTCTTCCATGCGGCCGAACCGGTCACGCTCCAGACGCCGGTTGCGTCGTCGCGCGTCATCGGCTGCGTCGTGGACGTCGAGGTCGTCGCGTCCGCGTACAGATGCAGCCCGACGGACTTCGCGGTGGGTGCCCACAGGCGGACCGTGGGCGTGCCGCCCGCCCAGGTCACGCCCAGGGCGCCGTCGTTCGCGTAGAGGTCGTCGAGGACGCCCGGGATCTGGACCCCGGTCGCGACTCGCAGGTTGCCCTCCGCGTCGGTCGCGGACACGGCCAGCTGGCCCTTCAGTGCCTCGGGTACCTCGTCGAGGTCGCCGGCAGCGATGCGGAACGCCTGGTACTCGGCGAGGTGCGGCCACTTCGCCTTCAGTGCGTCGGACAGCCCGGTCGCGACCCGGGCCAGCGGCATCGTCTCCCCACCGGTGATCCCCCCGGCCACGGCAAGGCCACCTTCGGGGGCGTGGTGGAGCGCGTATTCGCCGCCGGGCAGCGGGTCGATGTCCCAGGCGATGGTGTTCTCGGTCAGCCAGTGCGCATTCTGGCGCGACAGGTTGGCGTCCGTGCCCGACCCTGCCTGGATCGGCAACAGGTACTTGGCCTTCTGGTCGGCATCTGTGTGCCCCGACAGGTACCAGACCTCGTGCCCGACGTTGACCAGATCCAGGGACTGGTCCGGGTTGGGGTCCTTGGTGTCGCCGCGGTGGAGGATGTAGGCGAGCTCGGTCGCATCGGGATCAAGGTCGAGCTTGAAGAACACGCCGAACCGATCGGTCCCGGACGGCTTGATCGGCGTGGTCCATTCCGGATCCGGGTCCAGGTGGCCGGCCCACGTGTGGACACCCCAGAAGTCGTTGAAGTTCGAGGACGTCGCGTCGCCGTAGTCGCCGTCAGGTCGGTGATAGTGGATGACCGCGAAGTCCTCGGCCGAGCCACGGGTGGGGTGGATCGTCGTGTCGGCGGACTGGATCCAAACCGCCGGCTCCTCGGCCGGGATGAAGCTCTGATCGGGTCCCGGGTCCTTCTCGTCGCCCTTGTGGATGATGAAGTTCAGCGGCTGCGAAGGATCGGCGAGCTGAACGTTCCAGAAGGGCCCGTAGTCGTCGGAGCCGGTCGGCGCCTTGGGTGTCGCCCAATCGGTGCCCTCACTCGGGTCGATGGCGTCGCCCCAGAGGTGGAGGCCCCAACCGTCGTACAGACCGTCCGGCCGGTGGTAGTGGATCGTGGCGAAGCCCTGCGCGGCGGCCTGTGACGTGTAGACCGTCAGGTCGCCCTGCTTGAGCCAGATCTCGGGGTTCTGCGAGGGGTTGAAGAACCGGTCGGGGCCGGGATCCTTCTCGTCGCCCTTGTGGGGGATGAAGCCGACCTCGGCCGCGTTCGGGAGGAGCTTCACCCAGGCGAAGGGCCCGTACGCGTCCTCGCCCGCGAGCGGGACCGGGCTCCCCCACTCGACCGTCTGGTCGATGTCGCCCCAGAAGTGGAAGCCCCAGCCGTCGTAGTCGCCGGCCGGCCGCTGGTAGTGGACGACGGCGTAGTCCGGCGTCCCGCCACCGCTCGGCGGCGGCGCGACCGCACCGACCAC
>CAZFXH010000116.1:0-1647 GCA_964522905.1 uncultured Anaerolineaceae bacterium | reverse complement strand
CCGAGGTTCTGCAGCATCTTGCGGTAGGAGGCCTTCGAGAGGATGCGTACGGAGACGACGCCGCGCGGGTCGTCGCTCACCAACACGACGCCGGCCGATTCGATGGCCACGTCCGTGCCGGCCCCGATCGCGATCCCGACGTCGGCGCGGGCCAGTGCGGGCGCGTCGTTCACGCCATCGCCCACCATCGCGACCTGCATCCCTCGCCCCTGGAGCTCGGCGACGGTCGCGGCCTTGTCCTCCGGAAGCACCTCGGCCACGACCTCGTCGACACCGACCTCCGCGGCGACGGCCTCGGCCACCTCTCTCGAGTCGCCGGTGATCATGACGACCCGAACCCCTTCACGATGTAGCGCCCGAACCGCCTCCACGGACTCCGGGCGGATCTCGTCCTCGACCGCGATCGCGCCAGCGGCTCGGCCGTCCCGGACCACCGTGAGCACGGTCGCGCCGCGGGCACTCCATCTCGCGATCTCCTCCGCGATCTCGCCAGGTACCTCGATCCCGCGCTCTCGCAGGAGCGCGGGGCCGGCCACCTGGACCGGCGTGCCGTTCACGACCGCTTCGACGCCGCGTCCGGGCAACGCGCGGAAGCCCGACGCGGTAGGGATCTCCCCGTTGGCCGCGGCGACGATCGCCTTCGCGAGCGGGTGCTCGCTGCTCGCTTCGACCGCGGCCGCGAGGCGGACCACCTCCTCGGGGGAAACCCCGACGCCCGCGACATCGCGAACGGCCGGCTTCCCCTTCGTCAGCGTGCCCGTCTTATCGAACAGGACCGCGCTCACCGTGCGCATCCGCTCGAGTGCCAGGCGGTCCCGGACGAGGATCCCCGCTCGCGCGGCGACCCCGGTCGAGATGGCGATGACAAGAGGGATCGCAAGCCCCAAGGCGTGGGGACACGAGATGACCAGGACGGTAACGGTTCGTTCGACGGCTTCGCCCGTGTCGCCGATCACCGCCCAGACCACGAACGTCAGGGCGCCGGCGGCCACCGCCACGTAGAACAGCATCGCGGCGGCGCGGTCGGCGAGCGCCTGAGCGCGAGACCGCGACGCCTGCGCATCACGGACCAATCGCTGGATCCCCGCAAGCGCCGTGTCGTCGCCGACGGCGTCGACCCTGATGCGCACGGAGTTGTCCGTGGCGACCGTGCCGGCGACGACCCGGTCGCCCAAGCCGCGGCTCACGGTTCGCGACTCCCCCGTGATCATGGACTCGTCGAACGACGCGTCGCCTTCGATCACCGTTCCGTCGGCGGGAACCCTGCCGCCCGGGCGAACGAGGACGACGTCCCCTGGACGAAGCGCGTTCACCGGGACGATGTGGACTTCGTTTCCATGGACGACCTCTGCTTCGTCCGGCAGCAGCGCCGCGAGTGCCTCTAGCGCACCCGAGGCCTGGCCCAAGGCCTTCATCTCCTGCCAATGCCCGAGGAGCATCACGTCGATCAGGAGCGCGAGTTCCCACCAGAACTCGAGGTCGAGCCAGTCGAACTCCGATGCGAGACTCGCGACGAAGGCGACGACGATCGCGAGTGAGATCAAGAGCATCATCCCCGGCTGCCGGTCCCGGAGCTCCTGGATGCCGCCCTTCAGGAACGGCATGCCCCCGTAGACGAAGACGATCACCCCGAGGATCGCCGGGATC
>CAZFXH010000115.1:0-3318 GCA_964522905.1 uncultured Anaerolineaceae bacterium | reverse complement strand
AACACCGGCAGGAACGACACGACGATGATGAGGAGCGAGAAGAACAGCGGCGGGCCCACCTGAACCGCCGCTTCGCGGACGATCTCCCATCGCCTTTCTGCTCCCAGCTCCCCGCTCCCGGCTCCCTCTTTTCGTTCCAAGTGCTTGTGCATGTTCTCGATCATCACGATGGCGGCATCGATCATGGCCCCGATCGCGATCGCGATCCCGCCCAGGCTCATGATGTCCGCGCCGACGCCGAGAAAGCGCATGGCGATGAAAGCCATCAGGATCCCGAGGGGCAGCGTGAGGATCGCCACCAGCGCGCTGCGGACGTGGAAGAGGAACACGAGGCACACGAGCGCCACCACGATCGACTCCTCCAGCAGCTTCTCTTTCAGCGTGTCGATCGCCCGATGAATGAGGTCGGAGCGGTCGTAGACCGGCTTCACGATCACGCCCTCGGGAAGTCCGCTCTCGATCTCGGCGAGCTTCTCCTTCACCCGCTCGATCGTCGCCAGCGCGTTCTCGCCGAACCGCATGACGACGATCCCGCCGACCACATCCCCACGGCCGTCGAGATCGGCGACCCCGCGCCGCACGTCGGGTGCGAGCTGGACGGTGGCCACGTCGGCCACCCGGATCGGAATACCGGTGTCGGTCGAGCCGACGACGACCCCTTCGACGTCCTCGATCCCCTTCAGGTAGCCGAGGCTCCGGACCATGAACTCGCGCTCGGAGAGCTCGATCATCATCGCACCCACGTCCTCGTTCGAGGCGCGGATCGACGACATCACGTTCGTGACGCCGATCCCGTAGCCCCGGAGCTTGGTCGGGTCGACAGTGACTTCGTACATCCGCTCGAAGCCGCCCACCGAGGCGACCTCGGCGACCCCCGGCACGGCGGTGAGCTGGAAGCGCATGTACCAGTCCTGGAGCGAGCGCAGCTCGGCCAGGTTGCGGGTCCCGGTCGTGTCAATGAGGACGTACTGGTAGACCCAGCCCAGACCAGTCGCGTCCGGCCCGAGCGCGGTCTCGGCGGTCGGTGGCAGATCGCTGCGGATCGCCGAGAGGTATTCGAGGACGCGACTCCGTGCCCAGTAGAGATCGACCCCGTCGTCGAAGATGATATAGACGAAGGAGACCCCGAAGAACGAGTACCCGCGCACCGTTCGGGCGCCGGGGACCTTCAGCATCTCGGTAGCGATCGGGTAGGTGACCTGGTCCTCGACGATCATCGGGGCTTGCCCCGGATAGTCGGTCTGGACGATCACCTGGACGTCGGAGAGATCCGGCAGCGCCTCGAGTCGCGTTCCGCGCATCGCCACGATCCCCGCTGCGACGACGAAGGCAGCGAAGACCAGGACGATCAGACGGTTGGCGACCGACCACTCGATGACCCGGTGCAACATCAGTCTCCCTCCATGTCCATGCCGGGCATGGCGTCGATCGCCGATCCCATGCTGGACTCGGCGTCGATCAGGAAGTTGGCCGAGGCGACGATGGAGTCGCCCTCTTCCAGCCCCGCGAGGATCTCGATGTCGCCCCCCGCCACGCGGCCGGTCGTGACCTCACGGGCGACGAGGGTTCCCTCGGAGGTCTGGAGGAAGACCCACGAGCGCTCGCCGGTGGCGTGGACGGCGCCCCGCGGCACCACCAGCCGCGGCTCCCCTGCCGACACCTCGAGCTCGACCTCGGCGTACATCCCGGGCTTGAGCCGAAGACCCGGGTTCGCCAGCGCCACCCGGACCCGCCCGGTCCGCGCCTCCATCGTCACGGTCGGATAGACGTACGTCACCTGCCCGCGGAACGTCTCGCCGGGATACGCCTGGACCGTGACCCGCGCCGTCTGCCCCACCCGGACCAGCCCCAGGTCCTTCTCGAAGACCTCCCCGTCGACCCAGACAGTCGAGAGGTCGGCGACCCGATAGAGGTTCATCCCCGGGCCGATCCGTGCCCCCTCGAACACGCTCTTCTCGACCACGAACCCCGATGCCGGCGACGAAAGCGTGAGGGTCTTGGTCGGGGTGCCGGTTTCCTCGACGCGCCGGATCTCGGCCGCCGGGACGTCCCAGTACGCGAGTCGGCGGCGAGCGGCCTCGAGGAGCCGCATCGCGCGCTCGGCCGCCCGACCCTCGGGATCGGCGGCCGACTCGTCGAACAGACGCCGGGCCAGGATCAATTCCTCCTGGGCGGACACGAGCATCGGGCTGTATAGCGCCAGCAGGGGCTGCCCGCGACGGACCGGGGCTCCCGTGAAGTCGACGTAGAGTCGCTCGACCCATCCCTCGACCTTCGGGTTCACGTCCACGATCCGGGTCTCGTCGTAGGTGACGGTGCCCACCGTTCGCACGGTGTGGTCGATCACCTTGAGCTCCGCGGTCGCGTAGCCAACGCCGATCCGCCGCGCGGCCGCGGCGTCGAGTCGGACGGGAGACCGTTCGTCTCCCGCGCCCCCGGAGCTCGCCGCGTGGTCGTGGCCCGGCTCCCCTCCCACCGGGCCCTCACCTCTTCCCAGGGTCACCAGCGCGACCACCGCGGCGGCGACAGTCACGAGGGCAACAGACAGCAGAACCTGCTTTCTCGTGCTCATTCGACCCCCGCCAGCAGCCGAGGACCGGACGGCAACTCCCGGCCGACGACCGCCTCGAGCTCCGCGACACCGACGCCGTAGTCGGCGAGGAGATCGTGATACTCCTGCTCGTACTGGTTGACGGTCATCCGGGCGTCGACGAGCGTCATGAAGTCGACGCTCCCGACGCGGTAGGAGAAGTACGACGACTCGACGTTGGCCTCGGCCTGCGGGATCACGGTGCCCGCGTAGAGGTCGATCAGCGTGCGTGCGCGGTCGAGCTCCGCGAGGAGCTCGCCGATCCGCGCGTCCACGTCGGCCCGGGCCTCCGCCAGGTCGGCTACGGACATGCGCTGCATCGCCGCCGCCTCGTCCCGCATCCGAAGTTGACGGCTTCCCGCAAACACCGGCAGGCTGAACCCGACCATGAAGCTCCCCATGCGCTCGAGGCCCATGCCCGCGTCGCGCTGACCGTACTGGACGCCGAGCGCGAGGTCGGGCCAGAGCTCTTTGCGCGCCAGATCGCGCGCCGCCCCGGCGCGCTCCACGCCCGTCCTCGCCACGAGCAGCATCGGACGCGTCTCTTCGGCCCATGACCGCAGGGTGTCACGCGCGGGAGTGCCGGCGGGAAGGTCCGGGAGCACCGGCGACGGAACCGGGGTCTCTGCCGGGCGGACGAGCAGCCCGTTGAGCCTTGCCGCGGCAACTGCCCTCATCGCGTCCATCCTTGCGATCTCCGCTTCCATGCGAGCGATCTCGACCTTGAT
>CAZFXH010000114.1:0-6869 GCA_964522905.1 uncultured Anaerolineaceae bacterium | reverse complement strand
TCGACCGTCATCGGTCCCTTGTGGCTCACGACGGCGATGAAGTGGGCCATGCCCGCACCCCAACCGCTGCGCTGGTACGTGGCGTTGATGGCACGGCAGGCCGCCAGTGCCCCCTCGCGGTCGGGCAGGATCGAGGCCAGCGGCGGCTCGTGGGCCACGAGCGTCCGGATATCGTTCGGGTGGCGCGCCACCAGGGCGAGGGCGTTCACGGCGCCCCCGCTGCTGGCGAACAGGTCGACCGGTCCGGCGTCCAGTGCCTGGATGAGCCGATGCAGGTCGTCGGCGTGATCGTCGGGCGTGACCGCGCTGGCGGGATCGGTCTTTTCGCTGCGCTCGGATCCGCGGGGGTCGTAGGTCATCACTTTGCGGTCCGCGAAGTGCCCCGCCAGCGTCCCGAATCCGGCGGCGCCCATCGGTGATCCGATCAGGAACAGGGGTGGGGCATCGCCCTCGCTGCCATGCACGTCGTAGGTGAGCTTGGCGCCGGGCACATCAAGGGTCCGCGTCTCGATGGTCCGGGTCGTCGCCTCGGTCAGTGTCACGGTCTCTCCTCCAGGGTCGCCTTGGTTGGTCGAACAATGAGACTCCGCCACGCGGCGAAACTCATCGGTCGGTGTTACGCCGAGCGGACGCGATCCCCAGCAAGGATCCCGTCGATCTGGCCGATGGCCTGCGTCAGGCCCTCCTCCATGCCCATGGCGAGGACCTGCTCCATCGCGGCGGTGCTCGGGAAGATGCTCATGATCGACATTCGCGTGCGCCCGTTGCCGATCGCCTCGATCGTCACGCGGCTCTCCGTGCTCGGAAGATCGGTGTTCGGTGTGCCGTCGTCGTTGGCGAAGCCGTCGCGGAAGACGAGGGACCGAGGGGCATCGGCCTCGAGGACGTCCCAGAAGCCGCGCGGCTGGTCGCCCTCGGGCCCGGTCATGTGGTACTCGACGCGGCTCCCCGGAACCAGATCGTGGGCCGTGACGGTGGCGGGGTAGGTCGGCGGGCCCCACCAGCGTTCCAGTTGGCGCGGATCGGCCCAGAGCTGCCAGACGCGCTCAGGCGAGGCGTCGAACTCGGCGTCGACGGTCATGGACAGGGCGTCCGGATCCTTCCGGATGGCGGTCACGGTCATTGATCGGCCTCCTTCGTGTCGCTGATGAGATCGGTCATGCGGTCGATGCGTGCGCGCCACAGGTCCTCGTAGCGGTCGAGCAGCACTCGCGCCGCGCGCAGTCCGTCGAGCTGGGTCCGAACGACCTTGCGACGACCGTCCCGTTGCTTGGTGACCAGCCCGGCCCGCTCGAGTATCGCGACGTGCTTCTGCACCGCGGCGAAACTCATGGGGTAGTGGTGGGCAAGCTCGGCGACGCCCTCGTCTCCGGCGATCGCCCGGCGGACGATGTCGCGCCGGGTGGCATCCGCCAGGGCGGCAAACACACGATCGGCGCCGAGTGCGGTCGTCATGGATACAACCATATGGTTGTACGACGCGGATGTCAAACTACCGGGTGAGCCAACGCGCGCAACCGCGAAAGCGTGGTGGCAGTCACGCGAGCCGGACGCGAGCGTGGTATGAAATGTCTGGCCGGCTCGCGCGAACCGCCGGCCCGTTCCCTCCCGCGGGGATGAACATGCGGATGACGCTCTCATGAACGGGGATGCATTCGGCCCGCTGACCGGCCTTGTCGGGACGGTCGGCTCGATCTTCGCCGCGGGCATCGCGATCGCCCTGACGTGGCGCGGCCGTGCCCGCTGGGAGCCATCCGAGACCGACATCGCCAAGGGGCCCGAGCGTGTCGGGGGTCTCGTCACCGCCGTCCTGATCGTCATCCTCTTCGTCGTCACCCGGCCGCAAGGCTCCGTCGGGCTGCTGCCGGTCCTCGCGATCTTCCTGCTCCTCGTGTGTGTCGCGTCGCTGCTCGCGTACTCCTACATCACCGGCACGAACACGTACGACGACGCGAAGCGCGACCGCAAGATCATCGGGGGCTTCAAGCTGACGCCCAGGGCCAAACGCGAGATGCGCGCCCAAAAGCTCACTGAGCAGCGGTTCTTCGGCACCGTCGAGTACGACCCGGACGAGGTCTGGCCGCGCAGCTCGAGATCGCTCGCCAAACTCGTCTTCGTCGCGCTCTACCTGCTGCTCGTCGTGTCGGGGACCGTGGCGATCGCGGCCGCCGCGATCCTCATCGAGAAGCAGGGAACCGCACCGGCACCCACCGAGTCGCCCGAACCCTCTTCGACCGCTTTGCCGGCGCCGTCGCCCTCGTCGAGCGCGTCGGCGAGCATCACCCCGACCTCCACTCCATCGCCCACCGCGATCGTCGACGAGCGCACGCTCAAATGGGTCGAGACCGGCGACCCGACCATGGCGGCGATCGACGGAGGCGTCTTCGAGGTCGGCAAGTCGGTTTGGCTGGCGGAGCTCTTCCCGGACTCCCCGCCGTCCCGGTTCAAGGTCCTGGAGCGGATCGATCCGAGCCTGCCGGTGGAACTCCGGAACGCCCTGAGGAACTTCTCGTTCCCTGAGTTCGAGCCGGTCGTCAACGGCTATCGCGCCATCTCCGATAGCGCGTGGAAGCTACCGACCCCGATCGAAGGCATCGGCTACCGGACGTTCTACTTCGTCGATGAGAACCCCGAGGGAGAGGAGGTTCGGTCCGGGACCATCACCAGCGGGACCCTCAAGATCACGGTCGCCAGCAGCGATGCCGGGTGCAAGCAGGTCGGCGAGGACGGCATCATCGTCGGCGAGGTCGGCGCCGCCGGGACCTGCATCGCGCTCTCGCTCGCGGCCGCGCGCGACCCGACGTTCGACGCGACCCTGCTCGTGCCCTGGGGCAACGGGGACACGGATCTCATTGCCGCGGTTCGCAGCTCGATGGACGAGGTGAGCGAACGACTCGGCAACGCGAACCCGCCGGTGGCCTTTAACAGCGGACAGGCCATGGGCTCGTTCCTGGAACGGAATGACGCCTTCCTCCCGAATTCGCAGCCGAACGACTGGGGACTGGATCTCGTCGAGGACTCGATGGTGGTCGCACCCGACCTCCCGCAGGTCCTGCACGTGGATCTCGATCTCGGCTCGTCCGCCTCCGCGATGGTCGCGGTGCGACTCGTCGACCGGGCGACCGGTGAGGTCTTCTTGTCGCCGCTGCTTCCGATCGCGACCACGGGCAACGGGCGCCCAACCATCACCATCGAGACCCCCGCCAGTGACATCACCGGCGGTGCCAGTGTGCCGTATGACGACTACGGATCCGGCAGCAAGAGCTACGGGTACGTGAACGTGGAGGCCCGCGCGGACGACCCCGAGGACGGACGACTCAGCGAAGGATCGATCGTCTGGACGACGGACCGGACGGACCTCCAGGACGCGTTGATCGGCGAGGGCGAAGAGCCGCGGCTCCAGCTGTGGGCACCGACCTGCGAGGACGGTGCCGTCCACACGATCACCGCGACCGCCCGCGATTCGAATGGCGGCGAGGCCACGGCCCAACGGGTGATCGAGGTCGGGATCGGGAGCGGGCAGAGCTGCGGGGTGACGCTAGGTCACGCGACTCTACGACGAGTGAGCGACGGGGACCAGCACAGGAAGCGCGTGTCGATGCCCCAGATGAACAACGCCGCGGGCGTCGCGTCACGCCGGGGCCGGCTTCGGCGTCCGAACCAGTGAACATCCTCCTCCGCGATGGAGCCCTCGGTCCTCCCCCGAGGGCTTCTTCGTCTCCCGGGGCACGCCACGGCCAGGACGACCGGCCTCAGGCCTCGGTCGCCAGCCGCCGCAGGACCGCCGGCAGGATGCCGCCGCCCTCGTAGTAGTCGACCTCGATCGGGCCATCCAGACGGGCGATCGCCTCGAACCGGGTCTCCCCGCCGCCATCGGCCGCGTCGCGCGTCGCCACGACGGCCACGGAGCGGCGCGGCGACAAGCCGTCCACGAGCCCCAGGACCGAGAACGTCTCGCGCCCGGTGAGTCCGAGCGACGACGCGGTGTCACCGGGCTTGTACTGGAGCGGCATGACACCCATCCCGACGAGGTTGGACCGATGGATGCGCTCGTAGGACTCGGCGATCACCGCCTTGACCCCGAGGAGCGTCGTGCCCTTGGCGGCCCAGTCCCGCGACGACCCGGACCCGTACTCGCGACCGACCAGGACGATCAGCGGCACGGCCTCCGCCTGGTATCGCATGGCCGCGTCGTAGATGAACATCTCGTCGCCCGAGGGGAGGTGGACTGTGTACGGGCCCTCCTTCTCCCCGGCGAGGCGGTTCCGCAGCCGGATGTTCCCGAAGGTGCCGCGCATCATCACCTCGTGATGGCCGCGACGCGCGCCGTACGAGTTGAACTCGAGCGGCCCGACGCCGTGGTCCTGGAGCCACTGACCGGCCGGCGACCACGGCGCGATCGAGCCCGCGGGTGAGATGTGGTCCGTCGTCACCGAATCCCCGAGCACAGCGAGGACGCGCGCCCCTGTGATGTCGGTGACCGCCTTGGAGGTGAACGACAGGCCCTCGAAGAAGGGTGGCTTGGCGACGTACGTCGAGGCCTGATCCCAGGCGTACCGATCGCCCTCGGGGATAGGCAGGGCGCGCCAGCGCTCGTCGCCCTCGAACACGACGGCGTAGGTCTGGCGGAAGAGCTCCGGATCGATCGAGTCGGCGATGACCGAGCGGATCTCGTCGGGCGACGGCCAGACGTCGGCAAGGAAGACCGGTGATCCGTCCGTGCCGACCCCGAGCGGCTCGGTGGTCAGGTCGATGTCGACGCGGCCCGCGAGCGCGAACGCCACGACCAGCGGCGGCGACGCGAGATAGCTGGCGCGCGCGAGCGGGTGGATGCGGCCCTCGAAGTTGCGGTTGCCTGACAGGACCGCCGCAACGACCAGGTCGTTGTGCTCGATGGCTTCGGCCACCGGCGTGTCGAGCGGCCCCGAGTTGCCGATGCATGTCGTGCAGCCGTAGCCAGCCAGCGCGAACCCGAGCTCGGCGAGGGGCGCCATCAGCCCGGCCGCCTCGAGGTAGCCGGTGACGGCGCGCGATCCGGGCGCCAGCGAGGTCTTGACCGTCGGCGCCACGCGAAGGCCGCGAGCGATCGCGTTGCGTGCCAGGAGGCCAGCCCCGACCATGACCGTCGGGTTGGACGTGTTCGTGCAGGAGGTGATGGCGGCGATCGCCACGGAGCCCGTCCGGATGGCCACCGTCTGTCCGTCGATCGAGACCTCGACCGTGGGGTACTGCCGGCGGTCGGCGAGCTGGGCGTTGGCAACGACCGGCTCCGCGGGCCGGTCCACGGCCTCTTCGCTGCCGACGGTCGCAAACGAGGTGGGGTCCGACGCCGGGAACGACTCGGCCGACGCGGCGGTGACGGAATCGCCGTTCAGCGGCTTCTCCGGCGAAGCCGGCGCCTCGAGGCCATCCGGGTAGTTCGTCCGGAAGTTCTCGCGCAGCGTCTGGAGCGGCACCCGATCCTGGGGCCGCCGGGGACCGGCCAGCGACGGTTCGACGGAGCCGAGGTCCAACGTCAGCATCTCGTCGAAGACCGGGCCCTCGCCGGGCTCGCGCCACAGGCCCTGCTCCTTGGCGTACCGCTCGACGAGCGCGACCCGCTCGGGTGAACGGCCGGTCAGGCGCAGGTAGGAGATGGTCTCGTCGTCGATCGGGAACATCGTGGCGGTCGCGCCGAACTCGGGGCTCATGTTGCTGATCGTCGCGCGGTCGGCGAGGGACAGTCCGGCCAGCCCGTCGCCGGTGAACTCGACGAAGGCCCCCACGACGCCGTGGCGGCGGAGCATCTCCGTCACGACGAGCACGAGGTCCGTGGCGGTGGCGCCCTTCGGCAACACTCCGGCGAGGCGAACCCCGACGACGTGTGGCATCGGCTGGTAGAGCGGCTGCCCGAGCAGGGCGGCCTCGGCCTCGATGCCCCCCACGCCGTAGCCCAGGACACCGAGCGCGTTGATCATCGTCGTGTGCGAGTCCGTCCCGACAAGGGTGTCCGGGAAGGCCACGCCATCCCGATCGTCGATGACCGGCGCCAGGAACTCGAGGTTGACCTGGTGGACGATCCCGGTGCCCGGGGGGACGATCCGCAGGTTCCGGAAGGCCGTCTGTGCCCAGCGCAGGAGCTGGTATCGCTCGCCGTTACGGTCGTACTCGCGTTCGACGTTGAACACGAACGCATCGCTCGTCCCGAAGCGGTCCACGTGGACGGAGTGGTCGATCACGAGATCCACGGGCACGAGCGGGTTGACCCGGGACGGGTCGCCGCCGAGGTCCGCCATCGCGTCGCGCATGACCGCGAGGTCGACGACCGCGGGCACGCCCGTGAGGTCCTGCATGATCACCCGCGAGGGCATGAACGGGATCTCCGCCTCCGCGGCCACGCCCGGCCGCCACGACGCGAGCGTCTCCACGTCGGCCGACCCGACGATCCCGCCGCCGGCGTGCCGAAGCAGGTTCTCGAGCAGGATGCGGACCGTGACCGGCAAGCTGGAGCCGCCCGTCATGCTGTCCAGCGCCGCCACGCGGTACAGGTCCGGGAAGCCCGGTCCGAGCGGCGCGCGCGCGCCGAATGGGTCCTTCTGTGACAACGCGTCCATCTCCGTCGGCTCGTTACACTCGATGCGTGCAAGCGTACCGCGCCCGACGGAAGACCGACCGATGAAGGCGTGGGGCGACCTCCCAGGCGAGCGTGCCGCGCGCGAACGCGCCGAGACGGAAGCCGCGCTGGATGCGGCGGGCATCGACCTCGACCCTGTCCCGTACGGGCACCATCGCCACGGCGACGAGACGCATGTCAGTGACCACGCGCATCCGCATCATCAGTCGGTGGCCGGCGAGACGCCGTATACGGGGATCGTCGGTGCGGGCGCCGT